>CAMJRQ010000064.1 GCA_946408305.1 uncultured Prevotellaceae bacterium | reverse complement strand
CGAAGAATACGCCTCAGGAGCACATGCTGGCTTTCTATCGCGATTTCCGAGAGATGTGCACGGAGCACTTTGACGGGCTCATCATCACCGGCGCTCCGCTGGAGCATCTCGAGTACGAACAGGTCACCTATTGGAACGAGCTCACCCAAATCTTCGATTGGGCCCGTGCCAGCGTGCGCAGCACCCTCTACATCTGCTGGGCGGCTCAGGCCGGGCTCTATCACCACTTCGGCGTGCCCAAGTATCCTCTCCCCGAGAAGATGTTCGGTGTCTTTCCCCAGCGCGTGGCCGACCCCTCGCTGCCTCTCTTCCGCGGTTTCGACGACGTGTTCTTCATGCCTCACAGCCGACACACCGAGCTGCGGCGCGAAGACATCCTCGCCCGTCCCGAGCTCACGCTCGTGGCCGAAAGCCCCGAGAGCGGCGTTTCCATCGTCATGGCGCGGCAGGGACGTGAAATCTATGTCACAGGACACAGCGAGTATTCGCCCCTGACGCTCGACACGGAGTATCGGCGCGACCTCAAGAAGGGCTTGCCCATAAAGCCCCCCTGCCACTATTATCAGGACGACGATCCCTCGCTCCCGCCCCTCGTCACTTGGCGGGCCCATGGCAACCTGCTGTTCAGCAACTGGCTTCATCACTACGTCCTGTAGCAGAGTCTCCCGACTATGTCATCGACCCCCATCGAACTGCTCTCGCCGGCACGCAACCTCGAATGCGGCCTTGCGGCCATCGACCACGGAGCCGACGCCGTCTACATCGGCGCCCCGCGTTTCGGAGCCCGCGCCGCTGCGTCCAATTCGGTCGACGACATACGCCGCCTTTGTGACTATGCCCATCTCTTTGCCGTCAGGGTCTATGTGACGCTCAACACCATCCTCTACGACGACGAACTCGCTGAGGCCGAACGGCTCGTCTGGCAACTCTACGAGGTCGGTGCCGATGCCCTCATCGTGCAGGACATGGCCCTGCTGAAGATGAACCTGCCGCCCATCCCCCTGCATGCCAGCACGCAGATGGACAACCGCACCCCCCAGAAAGTTCGTTGGCTCACGGACCTGGGCTACGAGCAGGTAGTGCTTGCCCGTGAACTCTCCCTTTCTCAGATTCAAGACATTCATCGGCAGGTGCCCGAGGCGCGTCTCGAAGCCTTCGTTCACGGAGCACTCTGCGTCAGTCTCAGCGGTCGCTGCCATGCCTCGCAATACTGTTTCGGCCGGAGTGCCAACAGAGGCGAGTGTGCACAGTTTTGCCGCCTTCCCTTCTCTCTTGTCGATGCCGACGGACGAGTGCTTGTGCGCGACAAATACCTGCTCTCGTTGCGCGACATGAATCGCTCCCGCTCCCTCGAGGCCATGATGGATGCCGGGGTGAGCAGCTTCAAGATTGAAGGCAGGCTCAAGGACGTCTCCTACGTGAAAAACGTCACGGCCTATTACCGCCAGCGGATAGACGAGATTCTGGCCCGGCGACCCGAATACGCCCGTTCCTCCTGGGGCGATTCCACCCTCGCCTTCCATCCCGACCCCGAGCGCAGTTTCTCGCGCGGGTTCACCGAATACTTCCTCCACGGCGACGGCCACGACATTGCCTCGCCCGATACGCCCAAGAGCCGCGGACCGCAGGTGGGCGTTGTCAGCGACGTGCGTCCCGACCACCTCGTCGTCTCTGCCACCGCCTCGTTTGCCAACGGCGACGGCCTCTGCTTTTCCGACCGCCACGGCCGCCTGCAGGGCTTCCGCGTCAATCGCGCCCAAGGCAACCGCCTTTATCCTGCCCAGATGCCCGTCGTCGAGCGCGGTACGCCCCTTTTCCGCAGCCACGACCAGCAGTGGGAACAGCTCCTCGCCGGCCCCACGGCCCGCCGCCGTGTGCCCCTCAACCTCATGCTCGAAGAGACGCCCGAAGGCTTCTGCCTCACGGCACAGACGCCCGACGGACGCTCCCACTCCGTCCTCTGCCCTGCAGAGAAGCAACTGGCCCAGACGCCGCAGTCCGATGCCATCCGACAGACTCTCTCCCGCCTGGGCGACACCGTCTACGAGGCCCGGCACGTAGATCTTCGCTTCTCCCAGCCTTGGTTCATACCCCGCAGCCAGTTGGCTGATTGGCGTCGGCGCGTGGTGGAGGTTGTGCAGAAGGACGCAGCTATGCGGCCCGCGCCCGCTGCATCGTCCCTCGGCCGAGTCGTTCCCCCGGGCGACGGCGTCGAAGCCGTCAACGTGAGCAACCGTCTCGCTGCCAGCTTCTATGCAGAACAGGGCATTCCCGTCGGGCAGACAGCCCTCGAGGTGTGTTCGCCAAAGGCCGCCGAGCCGCAGGACGACGTGCTCATGTATTGTCGGCACTGCCTGCGCCGCGAACTGGGAGAATGTCCTCGCGAAGGCTCAATGGTCAAGCGTTGGCGAGAACCATACTATCTTCTTTCTCAGGATGGTAGGCGTTTTCTTCTGCAGTTTAACTGCAAGGACTGCCTGATGCTCGTCCGCCACGCCTGAGGCGAACAATCCTGAGGCGCCGAGCGTTGAAGGCCCTACCTTTATTACACGTGTTTTACACCACGATGTAAAACGATTACGGCGAGGTGTAATGGTCGAGTAAACGTGCCGTCTCAGGCATTGCCGCTCGAGAAAATCATAGCTTAGCTTTGTTTTTCTGCTCGCTTAATCGTACCTTTGACCTGCGGTCGATGGTACTCCCGCTCGAGAAAATCATAGCTTAGCTTTGTTTTTCTGCTCGCTTAATCGTATCTTTGCAGCAAGAAATGTAAATAAATCAGTTTGGAACAAAATGATGAAAAGGTTTCTCTGTGTGGCTCTGGCCGCCTGGATGGGTCTGAGTGCTTTTCAGGTCTGGGCTTTTGAAGAGGGTCAGTGCGTGCGGATTGCCCAGGGAGGGCGTAGTCTGATGGTGGAGAATTCGTCGCTCGCAACGGGCCGCCCGGTGGTGGCTTGGACCGAGACGAGCACCGCTTCGCAACGTTGGCTGCTTGAGACGAACGGCCGAGGGGGCTTCTTCCTGAAGAACGCCTACTCGGGGCTTTACCTCGGCGGTGTCAGTTCGACCATCTCGGGTGCTGCGGTGGGCCAGATTGCGCAGGGCGCCCGTGCCTCGCGCGGCGTCTGGTATCTGGAGCCGGTAGAGGGCGAGGACGGACAGTGGTTGCTCCTTCTGGGTGACGCACGAACCGTGGCTTTGGCTGCCCCCGACAGTGTGGCCGACGGACAGGGTGCCGTGTTGCTCACGGTGCAGGGAGCCGAGACGGAACGCATCGCATGGCAGGTGGAAGTGACGGAGGCCGTGCCCGACGGGCTGACGCCGGCTGTTCGCGACGACATGATGGACCGCTGGTGCGACCACTACTACCACGAGGCCTCGGTGGGCCATGTCATCGGCCGTGGCGGATGGTGGGGCGACGCCGAGATGTTCGAGGTGGTGCTCGATGCACTGGAGACCACGGGCGAGGCCCGCTATGCCACGATGTTCGACGAGCTCTACCGGAACTTCTGCTCGCGCAACGGCACGGACTGGAGCGGCAACGACTATAACGACGACATCACCTGGATGTGCATCGCCTGCGTGAGGGCCTACCTGCTCACGGGCAAGACGGAGTATCTGACGCGCTCGAAGCAGAACTTCGACCGCATGTATGCCCGCGCCGACAAGTGGGGTGACGGGACGCTCATGTGGAAGGTGGGCGGCACGGGCACGAACGCCTGCATCAACGGCCCGGCCACCGTCTGCGCCTGCTATCTGGCCCAGGCGCTCGGCCAGGAAAGCTACTACACCAAGGCGGCCCGCATCTACGCCGGCAACCGCGCCCGGCTCTACAACATCGACTCGAAGGGCGTCTTCAACGGCCACGTCTACGACTCCTACGACGTCAACTCGGGCAGCTACAACCGCTGGGGATCCACCTACAACCAGGGCACCTGCCTGGGCGCAGCCGTGATGCTCTACGACCATTTCGGCACCGAGCAATATCGCCAGGACGCCGATGCCATCATGCAATGGACCGACAACAGCCTGGCCGACGCCAACGACATCATCCACGTCTGCCAGACGGTGACGGGCGACCTGTCCGGCTTCAAGGGTATTCTGATGCGCTACGTGCGCCGCTATGCCGCCGACCTTGACCATCCCGAATACTACGGCTGGCTGGCGCGCAACGCTTTCCATGCCTGGAACAACCGCAACTCGGACGGCATCTCGATGTCGGCCTGGCTCTCGAAGACGCCCGAGAATTACTGGTTCCACGACGGAGGCGACTTTAACACCGACGGTGTGGGGGCCTTCACGGCCGTCTCGGCTGCCTTCAACGCTCATCTGGGCGTGGTGGACAAGCGCGCGAGCAGCGACACCATCCAGGCCGAGACGTTCAACTTCCTGCGCGGAACCACGCTCGCGCAGCAGGCCGACGAGGACGGGACACCCTCCATGGGTCCCCTCCAGACGGGCCATTATCTAGGCTTTCGCAACGTGGACTTCGGCAGTCGCGCAGCCTCCCACATCGTGCTGCGCCTCTATTCCAACCGCTTGGCCGGCCGCTTGCGCGTCTTGGCCGACCATCCCGAGAAAGGCACGCTGCTCTGCACCATCAACCTGAACGACCTGGGCGAACTCTTCAAATGGCACACCTACGAGAAGGAACTCGCGCAGCCCATCACCGGCGTGCACGACATCTATCTGGTGCCCCTCGGGATGTCGGAGGGTACCGACATGGTCACGGTCAACTGGTTCACCTTCGCCTCGCGCAACACGGTCTATTCCGACCTCACCAACATGGGCGGTCAGCTCAGCAGCTCGATGGAGGGCGGCGCAGGGCAGCTCGCCCTGCTCACCGACGATTCGCCCCTCACCGAGGCCAGTTTCAGCCTGGCCGGGGCTACCGAGAAGAGCGTCCGCTACGACGCCCCGACACCGCTCCGCCTGCAGGCCTATTCGCTCTTCTCAGCCCTCACGGACGGAGCCGACCCTACGGCTTGGCGCCTTGAGGGAAGCCGCGACGGAACGGAGTGGACGCTGCTCGACGAACAGACCGACACGACCTTCACGGCACGCGGAAAGCGGCTGCTCATGCCCATCGGCAGCGACGAGGCCTTTGCCCACTTCCGCCTCACCTTCACCTCCACCCAGTCGGCTTCCGAACTCCGCCTCGGCGAGTGGCAGCTGCTCGGGCAAGGAATTCTCCCGACCGACATCACTGCCGATGGCGGCACGCTCACCGAAGGACTCGAGGCGCTTTGCGACAAGTCGGCCTCCTCTGGACTGACCCTCACACAGCCGCTCAACATCGACTATGCCAGCACGGGCAACCACGTCGTCACGGCCTACACGCTGACGGCCACCGAGGCCTCGGCAGCCCCCTCGTCGTGGGCACTCTACGGATCCAACAACGGGCGGCTCTGGACGAAAATCGACGAGCAGACCGACCAGAAATTTCCCTTCGACGGCAGCACCGTGGCTTGCTCCATCCCCAACGGCACGGCTTACGTACAGTACCGCCTCGCCCTGACCGGTGAGGGCGAGGTGAGCCTCGGCGAGTGGCAGATGCTCGGACATCTCGACTTCGGCACCTTCTCGCCCGAACTTACCAGCATTGCCCAGATTACGGCCAGCGACGGAGCCGACATCGCCGCCTTGGTCGACAAAGACGGCGACACCTACGCCCAGCTCAGCGGCGAGAATATGAAGTGGAACCTGCGCTTCCCCATGGAGGTGCGCGTGATAGGCTATTCGGTGCTGGCAGCCGACGACGCCCGGCTCAATCCCAAGAGCGTGGCGCTGCTGGGCATCGACGGCGACACCGAGACCTCGCTCTCCTCGCGCACGCTCTCGTTCAATTCCCGCGGAGCGCGCATCACCAACACGATTTCTTCGTCAAAGATGTTCGACCAAATCAGCTTCGAAGTCCGTTCCACCGCAGCCGACACCGCCGTGGCACGACTGGCCGAACTGGAAATCTACGGGACGGCCTTTGCCGCAGACGGCAGCGCCATCCTGCCTCCCGTAGCAACGGTGGAGACCTCTTCGCCCGGTTTGGCGGCCCTGGAGGGCATCGACAAGCTGACAGACCGAGTGCGTACCACCAAGTATCGAGCCGCCTTCGCCGATTCGCTCAGCATCACCTTCACCTATGCCGCCCCCCAGACCATCGACACCTACGCCCTCACCGCCGCTAAGGACGAGCAGACGCGCGACCCTGCCGACTGGACTCTGCTGGGCAGCAACGACAGCACCGTCTGGGATGTGCTCGACCAGCGGCAGGCGCAATCCTTCCTCCATCGCTATTCCACTCATTTCTATCCCGTTGCCGAGCCGAAGGCCTACACCCACTATCGCCTTCTCGTCACTCGTGTGGCCGATGCCGACCAGCTCCAGCTCTGCCAGCTCCAGCTGCTCACGCTTGCTGCCGCGCCCACGGCAATCGGTAGGGTAGGAGAGGAGTCTCTCGGGAGTCTCACCTATAGCCACGGCCAGCTCTCCGTCTCTGCCCCTGGCCCGGCGCAACTCAGTGTCTTCGACCTCGGCGGTCGCCTCCGCCTCACCCGCTCGTTGCCGGCCGGTAGCACCAGAGCGGACGCTTCCATGCTCTCGCGTGGGGTCTATGTGGCCGAGCTCCGCGCCGATGGTTTCGTGGTGCGCAGGAAGATTCTCGTCCCCTGAGACGGGCTCGGAATGGAATCAGCATCCGCAGGATTGAGATGTCTTGCGGATGCTGTTATTTTTACTTTTCATGGTTCAATATTTATTACCGCTGAGCCTTTCTTTGCTCTTGCGGGGGCAGGTAAAAACGC
>CAMJRQ010000063.1 GCA_946408305.1 uncultured Prevotellaceae bacterium | reverse complement strand
ATGTCGGCCTCCATGTTGGCCGCCTCCTCGTGTTTCTCGGGGTAGCAGGCCACGCCGTACTGGAACTTCTCGCCGGGCACCTCGATGGGTGTGCCGTCGAAGAATCGGCCCTCGTTGAAGCGGTTTATCTGCTCGATGAGTTCGGTGGCATGGCTCGGCCCGCCGGGCGTGGGCTTGAAGCGTGCCTCCTCGCGTGCCTTGTCGCCGCGCAGCACCAGCAGGTCGCTTATGCCCAGAAACTGCAGGTCGATGAGCATGTATTCCAGGTCTTCGCGGTTGTTGCCGCTGCAGACGATGTGGGGCACCACGTGGAGCCCGAAGCGCTGCTGTATGGCGGCGGCGATGGCGATGGTGCCCGGCCGGCGGCGCACGGAGCGTCGCTGCATCAGCCCGTTGCCCAGGTCGTCGTAGACAAACTCGCTGCGGTGGGTGGTGATGTTCACGTAGCGCGGCCCGAACTCGTTCAGCCGCCCGATGGTCTCGAAGAGGCCGTCGGTGCCCGTGCCTTTCAGTGGCGGCAGCACTTCGTAGGAGAAGGCAGTGCCCTGCCCGCTTTTCAGAATGTCTATGACGTTCATCTTGTTTTGGCCTATTTGGGTGTAAAGGTACGTCGATTTTGGCAAACCTGCAAGCTATCGGGCCCGGAAAATGCTTTGAGAGCCTGCTCTGTGCCCACTGGAACGGATTTTCCGGCCTTTGCTGTTCCCTTGTGTGGTTCGTGAGAAATTCTTGTCCGTCTGCTTGACTATATCCTTACATTTTTTGCTTCCTATTTCGCCGCAAAGTCCGACTCGGGTGGATGCGGTTAAGGGTTTTTGCCAAAACTCTTAGCTGTTTTGACCAACGCAACGTGTTCCTTTTGCCCGAGGAACACGTTGTTTCGTGGAAAATGTCGGGTTGATGGAAAAATATCGAATTTTGGGAGTGCTGATATACAAGCACTTGCGATTTTGGATTTTTGCGCCGACCTCCCAGGCGCACTGTGGCTCACCGAATCTCATCCTTGCTCATCGCGTTTTTGGGGCGACTGAAAGACGGGTGTGCCTGGCAGGAGGTAAAAAATATTGAATGATTTGGCTGCGAAAATCCTACAGCCGCCCTCTTGCCGCGGTTGCGCTCACGGGGCGGAAATTCTGGATTTTACGCCCGTTTTAATAAACATTAACATCCCGAAGGGGGCCGTTTGCGCAAAATTTCATATATTTGCAACTTAAACGTACCTTATATTATAAATTATGCAGGAACGACACAACAACCGCTCGTCCTATTTCCGCGAACTGGCCGAGACTTGTACGAACTACTTCATCCCCTACATCCAACGCTGGCACGCGGTAGAGCCGGGCATGAAGGTGCTCGAGATTGGCTGCGGCGAGGGCGGCAACCTGTTGCCCTTCGCGCGGATGGGCTGTCGGGTGACCGGCGTGGACATCGCAGCGACGCGCATCGACGAGGCCCGCGAGTTCTTCGCCCGCGAGCAAGCCGAGGGCACCTTCATAGCCGACAACATCTTCAACCTCCGCGAGCTGGAGCACACCTACGACATCATCCTCTGCCACGATGTGCTGGAGCACCTCCCCGACAAGGACGTCTTCCTCGGCCGCATCGGCAGCTACCTGAGCCCGGGCGGCGTCGTCTTCATGTCGTTCCCCGCCTGGCAGATGCCCTTCGGCGGGCACCAGCAGATATGCCGCAGCCGGCTGCTCTCGCATCTGCCCTTCGTGCATCTGCTGCCCCGTGCGCTCTATCGGCGAGTTATCCGCATGGCCGGCGAGAGCGACGACTGCCTGCGCGAACTGCTCTCCATCAAGGAGACGCGCATCAGCATCGAGATGTTCGAGCGGCTGCTGCGGCGCACCGACCTGCGGATTCAGAACCGCACGCTCTATTTCATCAACCCGCACTATCGCGTGAAGTTCGGCCTGACGCCCCGCCGGCTTGTGCGCCCCTTCTCGTCGCTGCCCTACGTGCGGAACTTCCTCTGCTCCAGCTGTTTCTATCTCCTGCAGACCACCTAAACCCCCTTACGACGAACTAAACTTTTCTGACAATTTCACACGAATGAAACGCATCGTATATTCCTTCTTCCTGCTCCTGGCCCTGAGCGCCCAGGCCCAGCAGACGCCGCTCTATCTGAACGAAGATGCTCCCGTGGAGGAGCGAGTGAACGACCTCATCGGCCGCCTGACCATCGACGAGAAAATCGACCTCATGCGAGCCACCTCGCCCGCCAACGAGCGGCTGGGCTTCCCGAAATACTACCACGGCAACGAGGCCCTTCACGGCGTCGTGCGCCCCGGCCATTTCACCGTCTTCCCCCAGGCCATCGGTCTGGCCGCCATGTGGAACCCCGAGCTGATGGAGCGCATCTCGTCGGCCATCTCCGACGAGTCGCGGGCCCGCTGGAACACGCTCCAGCAGGGACGCCTCCAACAGAACCAGTATAGCGACCTGCTCACATTCTGGTCGCCCACCGTCAACATGGCTCGCGACCCCCGCTGGGGCCGCACGCCCGAGACCTACGGCGAGGACCCCTTCCTCTCCGGCGAGGTGGGCGCAGCCTTCGTGCGCGGCCTGCAGGGCAACCATCCGCGCTACCTGAAGGCCGTCTCCACCCCCAAGCACTTTGCCGGCAACAACGAAGAGCACAACCGCTTCCAGTGTAACATGCAGACCTCCGAGAAGCAGCTGCGCGAGTATTATCTGCCGGCTTTCGAGGCTCTCGTGCGCCGCGGCGGAGCCATGTCGGTCATGGCCGCCTACAACTCCATCAACGGCGTGCCGTGCTCGGCCAACCCTTGGCTGCTCACGAAGGTGCTGCGCCACGACTGGGGCTTCCGCGGATACGTCGTTTCCGACTGTGGCGGCGTCTCGCTCGTGCGTTCCGGCCACCACTTCGTGCGCGAGAAGATGACGGCCGCCACGCTCGCACTGAAGGCCGGGCTCGACCTGGAGTGCGGCGACGATGCCTACACCGAGCCCCTGCGACAGGCCTACGACCTGGGCATGGTCACCGATGAGGACATCGATCGCGCCGTGCGTCGCATCCTCACGGCCCGCATGCGGCTGGGCTTCTTCGACCGTCCCGAGAGCTGCCCCTTCACGAAGATTCCCGAATCCGTCATCGGCTCGCCCGAGCATCAGCAGCTGGCCCTCGAGGCCGCGCGCCAGGCCATCGTGCTGCTCAAGAACGAACGGGGCCACCTGCCCCTCAGCCGTCGCGTGAAGTCGGTGGCCGTGGTGGGCATCAACGCTGCCTCGTGCGAGTTTGGCGATTACAGCGGCTGCCCGGCCTCGGAGCCCGTCTCTGTGCTGCAAGGCATCCAGACGATGGCCGCCCGGAAGGGCATACGCGTGGAGCACGCGCCGTGGCATTCGGTGGGCAACGACCGCCAGCTCATCTCACCCGAATATTTCCCCGACGGACTCCGCGCCGAATACTTCGCCTCGACCGACCTCTCGGGCCAGCCCGCCGTCCGCCAGGAGGAGTGGATCAACCTGGACCCCGCCAACCAAGCCCCCGACCCCATCGTGCCCCTGGGCCGAGTGAGTGCCCGCTGGACAGGCAACCTGCGTCCGCCCGTGAGTGGCGACTACGTGCTCCAGTTCCAGGCCAAGAACGAGTTCCGCGTGCGGCTCGACGGGAAACCCCTCTTCGGCAACTGGGGCGACAATCCCGTGCGGCGCGACACCGTCTCCGTTCACCTCGAGGCTGGCCGCGACTATAAACTCGAGGCCGAGTTCTACAGCGCCAGCTGGGAGGCTCCGCAGGCCCGTCTGCTCTGGCAACAGCCCCAGACGGGGGAGGGGAGCGGAATCCATCACGAGGCCCTGGAACTGGCCCGCCGGTGCGACGAGGTGGTGGCCGTCATGGGCATCAACAAGAGCATCGAACGCGAGGGGCAGGACCGCAGCTACATCACCCTGCCACAAGACCAGCAGGACTTCCTGCACGAGCTGAAACGCATCAACCCGAACGTGACGCTCGTCGTCGTGGCCGGCAGCTCGCTGGCGCTGACCTGGGAGGAGGAGAACCTGCCCGCCATCGTCAATGCCTGGTATCCCGGCGAGAAGGGCGGCACGGCCGTGGCCGAGGTGCTCTTCGGGCAGTACAGCCCCGCCGGACGACTGCCGCTCACCTACTACCGCAGCCTGGACGACCTGCCTCCGTTTGACGACTACGACATCACGAAGCGCACCTACAAGTATTTCGAGGGCCCCATCCTCTATCCCTTCGGCCACGGACTGAGCTACACCAGCTTCCGCTATTCCGACCTCCAGGTGGAAGACCACGGCGAGACGGTCGACGTGAGCCTCACGCTCAAGAACACCGGACGCATGGCCGGCGACGAGGTGGTGCAGGTCTACACCCGCCTGCCGCAGTACGAAGGCAAGGCTCCCATCAAGGAGCTGCGTGGCTTCCGTCGCGTCCATCTGAAGAAGGGGCAGAGCCAGCGCGTCACCATCCCCCTGCGCCGCGAAGACCTGCGCTACTGGAGCGAGACGCAGCACCGCTTCATCGTCCCCGAAGGACTGCCCGAGGTCATGGTGGGAGCCTCCTCGGCCGACATACGCCTGACAAATCAGAAGCCCTAAGCGGCTTTCTTCGATAAAATGTTTCGTTTCTCGGCGAAAAATAGTAATTTTGCAGTGGAATAAGGTTAAAAAGGTAATTTCTTATGACATTGATTAAATCCATCTCCGGCATCCGCGGCACGATTGGTGGGCCCGCCGGCGATACGCTCAACCCCCTGGACATAGTAAAATTTACGTCGGCCTATGCCACGCTCATCCGCCGCGAGGGCCGCAGCACGTCGAACAAAATTGTAGTGGGCCGCGACGCACGCATCTCGGGGCCCATGGTGAAGAACGTAGTGTGTGGCACGCTGATGGGCATGGGCTTCGACGTGGTCAACATCGGGCTGGCCTCGACGCCAACCACCGAGGTGGCCGTCACCATGGAGGGCGCCGCCGGAGGCATCATCATCACCGCCAGTCACAACCCGCGGCAGTGGAACGCCTTGAAGTTGCTCAACGAGCAGGGCGAGTTCCTGAACGCACAGCAGGGAAACGAAGTGCTGCGCATCGCCGAGGCCGAGGACTTCCTTTATGCCGACGTGGACCATCTGGGCTCCTATCGCGAGGATGACACCTACGACCAGCGCCACATCGACCTGGTGCTGGGCCTCCAGCTGGTGGACGTCGAGGCCATACGCCGGGCCAACTTCCGCGTGGCCTTCGACGCCGTGAACAGCGTGGGCGGCATCATCCTGCCCAAGCTCTTCGAGCAACTGGGCGTCAGCCATGTCACCGGTCTCTACACCGAGCCCACCGGCGACTTCCAGCACAACCCCGAACCGCTCGAGAAGAACCTGGGCGACATCAAGGCCCTGATGCAGCAGGGCGGGCACGACATCGGCTTCGTCGTGGACCCCGACGTGGACCGTCTGGCCCTCTTCTGCGAGGACGGCACGATGTATGGCGAGGAGTACACGCTGGTCACCGCCGCCGACTACGTCCTGCAGCACACGCCCGGCAACACGGTGAGCAACCTGAGCAGCACCCGTGCCCTGCGCGACGTGACCCGCAAGTACGGTCAGCAGTACAGCGCCTCGGCCGTGGGCGAGGTGAACGTGGTGGCCAAGATGAAGGAGACCCGTGCCGTTATCGGCGGCGAGGGCAATGGGGGAGTCATCTATCCCGCTGCCCACTACGGACGCGACGCACTGGTGGGCATCGCCCTCATCCTCACCTATCTGGCCAAGACGGGCATGAAGACCAGCCAGCTGCGCGCCACCTATCCCCAGTATTGCATCGCCAAGAACCGCATCGACCTGACGCCCGACACCGACGTGGATGCCATCCTCGGCCGCGTGAAGGAAATCTATGCCAACGAGGAGGTGAACGACACCGACGGCGTGAAGATTGACTTCCCCGACCGCTGGGTACACCTGCGCAAATCGAACACCGAGCCCATCATACGCGTCTACAGCGAGGCTCGCACCATGGCCGAGGCCGACGAGGCAGGACGCCGCGTGATGGACGTCGTCTACAGCATGACGAAGTAGGACAACAGACAACGGACAACTGACAACTGACAACGGACAACGGACAACTGACGATAGACAACAGAATTATGTTAACACAAATTATCAACGGCCGCATCTTGACGCCACAGGGGTGGCTCAAGGACGGCAGCGTCATCATCCGGGACAACAAAATCCTGGAAGTGACGAATTGCGACCTCGCCGTAATCGGGGCCGAACTGATCGACGCCAAGGGCATGTACGTGGTGCCCGGCGGAGTGGAGATGCACGTGCACGGCGGTGGCGGCCGCGACTTTCAGGAGGGCACCGAGGAGGCCTTCCGCACAGCCGTGGAGACCCATCTCAAGCACGGCACCACCAGCATCTTCCCCACGTTGAGCAGCAGCACGGTGGAGATGATTAACCAGGCCGTGGACACCTGCTCCAAGCTCATGAAAGAGAAGAACAGCCCCATACTGGGTCTCCACCTCGAAGGCCCCTACCTGAACCCCAACAAGGCCGGAGCGCAGGTGATGAGCTGGATCAAGAACCCCAAGCCCAACGAATACATCCCCATCGTGGAGCGCTCGCAGTGCCTGGCCCGATGGGACGCCGCCCCCGAGTTGCCCGGTGCGCTCCAGTTCGGAAAATACTGTTCGGAGAAGGGCATACTGCCCAGCATCGCCCACACGAACGCCGAATACAGCGACGTGAAGGCCGCCTACGAGTCGGGCTACACCCACGTGACCCACTTCTACAACGCCATGCCCGGATTCCACAACAAGATGGGATACAAGTACGAGGGCACGGTGGAGAGCGTCTATCTGCTGGACGACATGACCGTCGAGTGCATCGCCGATGGCATCCACGTGCCGCCCACCATCCTGCGCATGGCCTACAAAATCAAGGGTGTGGAGCGCATGGCACTCATTAGCGATGCCCTGGCTGTGGCCGCAGCGCCGGCCGACGCAAAGGCCTTCGACCCCCGCGTCATCGTGGAGGACGGAGTGGCCAAGCTGAGCGACCGCTCTGCCCTGG
>CAMJRQ010000062.1 GCA_946408305.1 uncultured Prevotellaceae bacterium | reverse complement strand
CGCTCATTCTTCTTGTTGCAAAGTTGCAAAGTTGCACTTGTGCATTTTGTGCCCCTGCTTCCCTTAGTGCTCTGGATAGGGGCGGGGGCTTCGCGCAGATTCGCGCAGATTTTCGCTGAGACGGTCATTACTGTCGTGAGAGAACGAAGCGCGCTCGCTTCTGCCGACGAGTCGGTGTTGAAGAATGACAGAAACTAATTCATCAGGAATATCTGCGTGCATCTGCGTGAGAAAATTCAAAGCAGGCTTTGTTTTTCTGCTCTTCTTTTCGTACCTTTGACCTGCCGGTCTTAGGTACTCTCGCTCGGAAAAGCTCAGATAAAATTTGGCTTTTCCCTCGCTTATTCGTACCTTTGCAGACGGTCTGCCCCTTCCCTGCGAGTGGGCGAAACCGAAATATAAGGATGAAAGAAGAAACGGAAAAACCTATTTACGCCCGCGCCACGCTGGACTTCGTGGCCACGGCTGCGCGATACTGCGCCTTGCTGGAGGGCTGCGAGGGCGAGGAGCGCGAGGCGTTCTGCGCCGCGCTGCGCCGCCTGCTGCCGCTGCTCTATGCCGAGGCCACGCTGCTGCCGCGGGCCGAGACGACGCTCGACTTCCTGCCCGACGACCGGGTGACGGAGGACGACTACAACTGGGTGCGCCGCACGGCGGCCGACATCATGGGCGAGGACGACGAATACGAGCTCGCGGGCTCGGACACGCTGGCTCCCGACGAGCGGCGCTGGGCCTCGGTGAGCGAGGGCCTGGCCGACATCTATCAGGCGCTGCGCAACTTTGTGGCCGTTTACCAGCAGCGGGTGGAGGACTGCATGGCCGACGCCCTCTGGACGGTGGTAGAGAACTTTGAGCTCTACTGGGGCGAGGCGCTCGTGGACACGCTGCGACGCCTCCATCAGCTGAGGTATGGGAGCAGAGAATAGGGGGATGAGACAGATTGTGGAATCGTTCGACAAGGGGCTGATTGCCGCCCTGCCGCGAGTGGTCTTCGAGGGCCGCATCGAAGTGGTGCAGTCGCTCCGCGAGGTGGGCCCCGCCGTGGCTTTCCTGCGCAGGCAGCCGATGGTGGGCATCGACACGGAGACGCGCCCCACCTTTCGCAAGGGGCCGATGAACCCCGTGGCGCTGCTCCAGGTGAGCACCGACGAGATTTGTTTCCTCTTCCGCCTCTGCATGACGGGCATGCCCGACGAGCTGGCCTCGCTGCTGGCCGACGAGGAGGTGACGAAGGTGGGGCTCTCGCTCTCCGACGACTTTGCGCAGCTGCGCCGCCGTCACGACTTCGAGCCCCGCTCGGTGGTGGAGATTCAGCAGCTGGCGCGCGAGATAGGCATCGTCGACCAGAGCCTGCAGCGCCTCTATGCCAACATCTTCGGACAGCGCATCAGCAAGGGTCAGCAGCTCTCGAACTGGGAGGCCGACGTGCTCTCCGAGCCCCAGAAACGCTATGCCGCCACCGACGCCTGGGCCTGCCTGCAACTCTACCGCGAGATGGAACAAATAAAGGTGGTTAAAGGGTTAAAGGGTTAAAAGGTTAAAAGGTTAAAAGGTCTTTCCCTCCCCTCGGAGAAGCCGGGAGGGGGTCCTATAAAACATATAGACAATGAAAGCAGAAGCAACAGTATTCCTGCGCCGCGGCAAGGAAGAGAGCCTGGCAAGGTTCCACCCCTGGGTGTTCTCGGGTGCGGTGCATCACATCGAGGGCGAGCACGAGGAGGGAAGCCTGGTGCGCGTGGCCGACTCGGAGGGCCGGTTCCTGGCCATCGGCCACTGGCAGATAGGAAGCATCGCCGTGCGCATCCTCACGTTCGAGGACGAAGCCATCGACCACGCCTTCTGGCTCCGCCGCCTCGGCTCGGCACTGACGCTGCGGCGCGCGCTGGGCCTCGTCGGACGGCCCGAGAACACCATCTGCCGGCTGGTGCACGGCGAGGGCGACTGCCTGCCCGGGCTGGTGGTGGACCTCTACGGCCCGGTGGCCGTGATGCAGGCCCACAGCGTCGGGATGCACGCCTGTCGCCACGAGATAGCCCAGGCGCTGCGCGAAGCGATGGGCGACGGCCTCGGAGCCATCTACTACAAGAGCGAGACGACACTGCCATTCAAGGCTGCGCTCGAGCCCGAGAACGGCTTCCTCTTCGGCAAGAGCGCCGACGATGTGGCCACCGAGAACGGGCTGCGCTTTCACATCGACTGGCTGAAGGGTCAGAAGACGGGATTCTTTGTAGACCAGCGAGATAACCGCTCTCTGCTCGAGCAATACTCGAAGGGTCGCGACGTGCTGAACATGTTCTGCTACACGGGCGGATTCAGCGTCTATGCCCTGAGGGGCGGCGCCCGCAGTGTGACCAGTGTGGACAGCAGCGCCAAGGCCATCGAGCTGGTGGGGGAGAACGTCGCGCTGAACTTCCCCGGCGACTCGAGGCACGAGGGAGTGGCCGCCGACGCCTTCCGATTTCTCGACGAGATGGCGCCGCGCTACGACCTGATTGTCCTCGACCCCCCGGCCTTTGCCAAGCACAAGGACGCGCTGAAGAACGCCCTCCGAGGCTACACGAAGCTGAACGCCAAGGCGCTCGAGAAGATTCGGCCCGGAGGCATCCTCTTCACCTTCAGCTGTTCGCAGGCCGTCAGCAAGGAGCAGTTCCGGCTGGCCGTCTTCACCGCCGCAGCCATCAGCCGCAGGCGGGTGAGCATCCTCCATCAGCTCCACCAGCCGGCCGACCATCCCGTGAACATCTATCATCCCGAGGGCGAATACCTGAAGGGCCTCGTCCTCTACGTGGAATGAGGAGGGAAAAAAGGAAACGCCTTACCACCTCTCCACCGAAAATCGACAACTAATCTAAAAACCAAGTAATAAAATGAACGTAAAGATTCGCCTGGTGATACTCACATTCCTCGAGTTCGCCATCTGGGGAGCCTATCTGACCAGCATGTCGCGCTATCTGATAGCAGCCGGTCTGGGCGACCACATTTCCTATTTCTACAGCGTACAGGGCATCGTCTCCATCTTCATGCCCACCCTCATGGGCATCGTGGCCGACCGATGGATTCAGGCCCAGAAGACGCTCTCGCTCTGCCAGCTGCTGGCCGGCCTCTTCATGATAGGCGCCGCCTGCTATGGCAGCCAGGCCGGAGAACACGCCGACTTTGGCATCCTCTTCGGGCTCTATTCGCTGAGCGTGGCCTTCTACATGCCCACCATCGCCCTGCAGAACAGCGTCTCCTACGCCACGCTCGAGCAAGCCGGGCTCGACCCCGTGAAGGCCTTCCCCCCCATCCGCGTCTTCGGCACCGTGGGCTTCATCATCACGATGCTCTGCATCGACTGGAGCGGCCTCCAGGCCAGTCCCTGGCAGTTCGGCGTCTCGGGCTGCCTGAGCCTCCTCCTGGCGCTCTATGCGCTGACCCTCCCGGCCTGTCCCATCGACAAGACGAAGCCTGCGGCCAGCCTCTACGACGCCCTCGGGCTCAGGGCCTTCTCACTCTTCCGCCAGCGCAAGATGGCCATCTTCTTCATCTTCTCCATGCTGCTCGGCTCGGCCCTGCAGATTACCAACGGCTATGCCAACCCCTTCATCGCCTCGTTCGGCGCCGATGCGCAGTTTGCTGGAACCTTCGGCGTGCAGCACGCCAACACGCTCATCTCCATCTCGCAGATGTCCGAGACGCTCTGCATCCTGCTCATCCCCTTCTTCCTGAAGCGCTACGGCATCAAGGTGGTCATGCTCATGTCCATGTTTGCGTGGGTGTTCCGCTTCGGCCTCTTTGCCGTGGGCGACCCGGGCTTCCCCGGCGTGGTGCTACTCGTCGTTTCGATGATTGTCTACGGAGTGGCCTTCGACTTCTTCAACATCAGCGGCTCGCTCTTCGTCAACCAGGAGACCGACCTCGACATCCGCAACAGCGCCCAGGGACTCTTCATGCTGATGTCCAACGGCCTGGGAGCCGCCCTGGGCATGCTGGCCGCCGGGCAGGTGGTGAACCATTTCACCCACGACGCCGTGGTCGACGGACAGTTCTACACGCTCGGCAACTGGAGCGCCTGCTGGTGGATCTTCTCGGCCTACGCCCTGGTGGTGGCCGTAGCCTTCGCCATCCTGTTCCGCTATAAGCACAACCCCGGAAAGTGAAGGAGCAACATTTCTTCTACGACCCGCGGCTCGACGGTCGGCTGCCCGACGACGAGGCCCGGCATGCCGCCCGAGTGCTGCGCCTGCAGCCGGGCGACGAGCTCTTCCTGATGGACGGGCGCGGCTCGTTCTACCGGGCCACGCTGACCGCCGTCTCGAACCACGCCTGCCTCTATCGCATCGACGCCGAGATGCCTCAGGAGCCAGCCTGGAGGGGGCATCTCCATCTGGCCATGGCTCCAACCAAGCTCATGGACCGCACCGAATGGCTGGCCGAGAAGGCCACCGAGATAGGCCTCGACGAGCTGACCTTCCTTGACTGCCAGTTCAGCGAGCGGCACGTGGTCAAGACCGACCGCATCGACCGCATCCTCGTCTCGGCCATGAAGCAGAGCCGCAAGGCAGCGAAGCCACTGCTCGGCGAGATGGTGGCCTTTCGCCAATTCGTCACGGCCGAGCGTCGGGGCGACTGCTTCATCTGCCATTGCTACGAGCCCGCCGATGTGGGGCAGGGGAGCGCGAAACCTTTCCTGGGCGACGTCTTGCAGCCCGGGCAGCCCGCCACCGTGATGATTGGCCCCGAGGGCGATTTCAGCATCGACGAGGTGCGGCTGGCCGAACAGATGGGCTTCCGCAGCGTGAGCCTCGGCCGCAGCCGCCTCCGCACGGAGACCGCCGCCCTCGTGGCAGTACATCTCATGCAGATAGCCAACCAAATTCCGTTCCGATGAAACGCACGCTTTTTCTCCTCCTCCCGGTCCTGCTCCTCGTGGCGGGCCTGTTCCTCTTCCTGCGCCCCAGCGAGAAGCCCTACCGGCGCCTCATCCCGCGCGAGGCTCTGGCCGTGGTGGCCTTTCGCCCGGCTTCCGTCGCCTCGGCGCTCCGTCTTCCCTGGCGCCAGCGCCTCCTCCTCCGGGCAGCGCTCCGCGGACGGCGCGTCTATGGCTTTGTGGCGCCCGACGGCACTCTTGGACTGGCCGCTCCCTCGCTGAGCCCGCGACTCCTGGAGCGTTGGCTCGGCAAGGAGCAAATCCAGATGAGCGAGAGCGACGGAATCCGCTGGGCTGTCGTTCGTCAGTGGATTGTGGCCTTCGACGACCGCCGCCTCCTGGCCATGGAACAGTCGGCCTCGCGCCAGCAGATGCTCGGCCTGATGAAGAGCACCACCGAACCCGCCGAACTGCTCGCTCTGGCCCGCCAGCAGCGCGGAATGGCCGGTCTTGCCGCCTATGCCGACAAGCCCCTCCTGCGCCGTCTGTCCCTGCCGCCGCTCTTCGGCCGTGGCGAGGTGATGGCCTGCGGGGCTCTGACCGAGGAGGCCGACACGCTCCTGCTCGACCTCGACCTGCAGCCGCTCACTCCCAAGTCGCGCAAGCTGTTCCAGACCGCCCGCCTCATGGCCCAGCCGCTCCCCGCCACGCTCTCCGAGCTCCCGCCCGGGAAACCCTATCTCAGCCTGCGCCTGAACCCCGACGGCGAGCAGCTCCTTGCCCTGCTGCGCCGCTATCCGCGGGTGCGAACCGCCCTGCTCGGAATCAATCTGCTCCTCGATGCCGACCTCATGATTCGGTCCATCCAGGGCGACGCCCAGCTCACCTTTCCCTATCCTCGTCCCGACGCTCCATGCTGGCTCTTCACCGCTCAGTTGCGCGACACCACCTGCTTCTCCCGCGCCGCCGATTGGCAGGCCAACACGCCGATAGCCCGCGTCGAAGCTCTCTCGCCCTCGGATTTCTTCCTCTCCATCCCCGAGTTCGACGCCTATTTCGGTCATCGCGGCTCCCGCCTCTACGTGGCCTCCCATCCCTTCCTGGTCAACGAGCCGTCAAACAGTCGGGAAGAAGTCACAGCCGAAGCCTCCGTTCCTCCTGGCAGCCGGCTCCACGGACGTTTCCTCTTCGGCGCACAAAGCCCCGTCGGGCAAGCCACGCTCAACATTTTTGAAGGACCTAAGATTCAGATTAAAGCACCCCTGAAATGGACCAACTGAAAGAACTCTTCCGGCAGACTACCGGGCTCGACGTAGCCACCTCGGAGCCCCTTGCCGGCTCGGGCAGCAACCGCCAGTATTACCGCCTCCACGGCACGGACGGCACCACGCTCATCGGCGTCGTTGGCACCAGCCGCGACGAGAACCGCGCCTTCTGCTACCTGGCCAACCATTTTGCCCAGCAGCAGCTACCCGTCCCCGCCGTGCTCGCTCAGAGCGCCGACTTGCTGCGCTATCTGCAGACCGACCTGGGCGACCTCACCCTCTATCAGAAGCTCCAGGCAGGGCGCGAGGCCGGCGGACGATACAACCAGCTCGAGCGCCAGCTCCTTCACCGCACCATCGCCCTGCTGCCCGACCTTCAGATAAGGGGAGCCCGAGGGCTCGACTTCTCCCAGTGCTATCCTCAGGAGGCCCTCGACGAGACCAACGTACTCTTCGACCTCAACTACTTCAAGTATTGCTTCCTCAAGCCCGCCGGACTCGATTTTCACGAGCTCAAGCTCGAGGCCACCTTCCGCCTCATGGCCCGCGACATTGTCTCCATCCCCGGCGAGGCATTCATGTATCGCGACTTTCAGGCTCGCAACATCATGCTCGACGCCGACGGCCAGCCCCACTTCATCGACTTTCAGGGCGGGCGCCGCGGCCCCGTCCACTACGACCTGGCCAGCTTCCTCTGGCAGGCCTCGGCACGCTATCCCGACGCCCTCCGCCAGGAGCTCATCGACACTTACATCGACAGCCTCAGCCGCTATCGCGAGGTGGACGAACCCCAGTTCCGCGCCCACCTCCGCCTCTGCGTCCTCTTCCGCCTCCTTCAGGTGCTTGGGGCCTACGGCTTCCGCGGCTATTTCGAACGCAAGCAATACTTCATCGACAGCATTCCGCCTGCCCTCCAAAACCTGCGCCAGCTGCTCGAGCACGACGGCTGTCCCTACCCCTATCTGCGCGACCTCCTCACGCAGCTCGTCCGTCTGCCCCGGTTCGCCCGTCCCGCGGCCGAGCCCACACCTCGCGCCGAC
>CAMJRQ010000061.1 GCA_946408305.1 uncultured Prevotellaceae bacterium | reverse complement strand
GCATCCAGGCCGACCGTTTCCAGAACATGGTCATCCGCGGTTTCCACACCGAGCTGGAGGCCGTCTATGAGGAGTACAACATCGGACTGACCAGCGACTCGCGCAAGGAGTTCCAGGCCCTGCTGGCCAAGCTCTATCCCAACCACCCCTACGGCACGCAGACCACCATCGGCACTCAGGATCACCTGAAGAACCCCTCCATCACGAACATCAAGAACTACTTCCAGAAATGGTACGTGCCCAACAACGTGGCCATCTGCATGGCCGGCGACTTCGACCCCGACCAGACGATTGAGACCATCAAGAAGTACTTCGGAGAGTGGCAGCCCGGCGACGACGTCTCGCAGCCCGAGTTTGCCGCACTGGAGCCCATCTCGACGCCCCAGGACACCACCGTCGTGGGCCTCGAGGCCGAGAACATCTGGGTGGGATGGCGCACGGAGAAAGCCTCGTCGCTCCAGCTCGACACGCTCACCCTCATCGACGCCGTGCTGACCAACGGCAAGGCCGGACTCTTCGACCTCGACCTGAACCAGCAGATGCAGGTGATGCAGGCCGGCAGCGAGGTGGAGGGCATGCAGGACTACGGATTCTTCCTGCTGGCAGGCTATCCCAAGGAGGGACAGACGCTCGACGAGGTGAAAGACCTCATGCTCGGCGAAATAGAGAAGCTCAAGCGGGGCGACTTCTCCGACGACCTGCTCCTCTCCACGCTCAACAACTATAAGCTCTCCGAGCTCCGCGGACTGGACAACAACCAGGCTCGCGTCGGCCGCATGCTCGATGCCTTCATCAACGGCATCGAGTGGCAGCAGGAGGTGGGCATCCTCGACCGCCTCTCCACCATCACCAAGGACCAGATTGTCGACTTTGCCAACCGCTTCTTCACCGACGGCTACGTGACCGTCTACAAGCGCCAGGGAACCGACGAGACGCAGAAGAAAATCGAGAAACCTGCCATCACCCCCATCCCCACCAACCGCGACCAGGTGAGCCCCTTCGTCAAGGAAATCCAGGAGACACCCGTCGACCCCATCCAGCCCCAGTTCGTCGACTTCCAGAAAGACCTCTCGCGCTTCCAGATTGCCGACAAGCTGCCCGTCGTCTATAAGCAGAACCAGGAGAACGAGCTCTTCACGCTCGTCTTCCGCTACGAGTTCGGCAACGACGCCGACAACCGCTACGATGTGGCTTCGGACTACATCGACTATCTGGGCACCTCCGAGATGACGGCCGCACAAATCAAGCAGGAGTTCTACAAGCTGGCCTGCTCCTACTACGTGAGCGTGGGCTCCGACAACATCAGCATCGGGCTCACCGGACTGGGCGAGAACATGCCCCAGGCCCTCACGCTGCTCGAGAAGCTCCTCGCCGACGCCCAGGCCGACCCCGCGGCCTATGCCCAGTACGTCGGCCTCGTGCTCAAGAACCGCCAGGACAACAAGCAAGACCAGCGCACGTGTTTCAACCGGCTCTGCCAGTATGCCCTCTACGGCCCCCACAACTACATGCGCGACAACATGACCGAGCAGCAGCTGCGCGAGGCCGACCCGCAGGAGCTGCTCTCCCTGCTGCGCGACCTCCCGAAGCACCAGCACCGCGTGCTCTACTACGGCCCGCTCTCCGAGGATGAGCTCGCCGAGGCCATCACCGGGCAGCACGCCCTGCCCGACGAGTTCCTCCCCGACCCCGAACGCCATCCCTACGTGCTCCAGCCCACGCCCGAGAGCGAGATTCTCATCGCACCCTATCAGGCCAAGAACATCTACATGCGCATGTTCTACAACGAGCAGCGCCCCACCTCGCTCGACGAGGCAGCCACCATCGCCCTCTTCAACGAATACTTCGGCGGAGGCATGAACGGCATCGTCTTCCAGGAACTGCGCGAGGCACGCGGACTGGCCTACAACGCCAGCTCCTACTACGTGACACCCTCCAAGAAGGACGACCCCGAATACTTCTTCACCCACATCATCACGCAGAACGACAAGATGATGGACTGCATCGGCCAGTTCCGCCAGATTCTCGACTCCATCCCGCAGAGCGAGAAGGCCTTCGGCATCGCCAAGGACGCCGTGACCAAGCAGATGGCCAGCCAGCGCACCACGAAGATGGGCGTCATCAACGCCTACATCTCGGCCGAGCGCATGGGCTACGACTTCGACCCCTCGCAGCGCATCTTCGAGCAACTGCCCCAAGTGACGCTCCAGGACATCGTCGCCTTCGAGCAGCAGCAGATGGCCGGCAAGCAGGGGCGCTACGTCATCCTGGGCGACGAGAAGGAGCTCGACCTCCCCTCGCTCCTCCAGATTGCACCCATCCGGCGCGTCACACTCGAGGAAATCTTCGGCTACTGAGGCGTCACCCTCATCGGCGCTGACGCAAAGGGAAGCAGGCGAAAAATGCCTGCTTCCCTTTGTTGTTTCGTCGAAAAGGTGTATATTTGCCGCGTCTAAGTTGCGCTTGTGGTGGAATTGGTAGACACGCCAGACTTAGGATCTGGTGCCTTCGGGCGTGTAAGTTCGAGTCTTATCAGGCGTACAACTCCCCTCCGGGCCCCCTCCCTCTGTGGGAACACGCAGGGGAGGGTCCCATGCCCCGCACTTGGGGGAATATTTTACACGCAGAGCCCTCCTCTGCGTTTTTTTTGTTACATTTCGTTCTTCCTGTTTTGTCGCAAAGGCCCGCCCGAGGCGGAACAACGTGGAGTTTCGGCCCACGCAACACGTTGTTCCGGCCGAAGCAACACGTTGTCTTTGCGCGAGAATGCCGTCGTTTCCGCCCGAACCCCGGTTTGCTGGCCAACGAGCGAAATTTGGGAGTTCTGATTATCAGCTGGTTAAGATTTCAGGATTGGCTGAAAGATGCAGAAATTCGACCTTTCGACATAAAAATAGGTCAATTTGACATGCGTTTTCGCGCACCCCCTCGAGCGGCTTGTGCGGCCTTGAGGTAAAGAATCTTGAAGCGTGATGAGTAAAATGTTTTAACCCCGAACCGGTCTGACGACCAATTCGGGGTTAAAACCGTTCCGCAAGGGTTCTTATTTCCCTTTCAGCAGTCGGCGTGCAGCCTCGATGAGCGTGTCGATGCCGCGGGCGGCGTCGTCGGGACTAAGCTCGCAGCGCACGTCGGGCTCGATGCCAAACTCGGTGTGGTGCATCTGTGCGTCGTACATGATGCAGGCCGAGAAGCGCACGGCCCATCCGCAGGGCAGCTCGCTGCTGAAGGGAAGGCCCGAGCCGCCGCCCGTGGTGTCGCCAAGGGTGGTTACGAGGGGGAAGTCCTTCACGTTGCGGACGAAGGCATTGGCCGCGCTGTAGCACTCGCGGTTGGTGAGCACCACGACGGGCTTCTGCCACCGGATGTGGCGGCTGGGCTCTACGTACTCGGCCTGAGGCTGACTGAAGGCATCGTGGGCGGGGCCGGTCTTGTGGCTGATGTAGCCCACGAGGCGCCGCTCGTTGGTGAAGCGCGCGGCAAGTTGCTCGGCATTGGTGAGCTGTCCGCCGCCATTGCCGCGAATGTCGAGGATGAGGCCGTCGCAGAGGCGCAGGCTGTGGAGCACGTCGTCGAGGTTTCCGTCGCCAAAGGCGTCCATGAAGCTCTCGTAGACGACGTAGCCGATGTTGTCGTCGAGGATGCGATATTTGAGGCCGGCGGCAATCTTGTAGTCCTGTCCCAGATAAGCGCGGCGCAGTTCGTGGTCCCACTGGGGCGGATAGTCGTCCATCCAGTGCCAGTAGCGCCCCATGTCGGCACTGCTGTAGAGGTTAACATGGCCGTCGCGCAGCTCGGAGAGCATCTCGCTGAGCACCTCGAAAAGCTGCACTCGGGACATCGAGGGGCTGAGGCGCTGGCGATAGACGGAGCGGACGTGGTCCCAGTTGAGCCCGATGGCTTCGGACTTGTAGGGGAGGAAGCAATAGTGCTGGTCAATCATCTGCCAGAGCGCCTCGAGGTTGCCCTCGGGCGTGTCGGTGAACGTGTCTTCCTCGACGCAGGCGGTGAAGAGACCGCAGGCGAGCGAGAGCAGACAACTAACCACGGCAAAGAAACGCTTTAAGCCAAAGGGACCGTTAGCGGCCACTCCCCCTCCTACCTCCCCCTCTGCAAGGGGGAGAGTTGCTGATTGCGCCCCTCGCAGAGGGGAGCTGTCCGAAGGACTGAGGGGAGAAATCCCGCAGGAAGGACCCAGGTGCTCTAATGGCCGATTCGCGTGTAAGTGGTATCCTTTCATAGTCCGAGGCCTCCTTCCTCGCGTTCTTTCTTGTTCAACAATCGGAAGTGGCGCACGAGGCCGATGAGAAAGGCCTGGCCATAGTCGTGCACACGAATGTGGTTCACATGGCTCTGGCGCAGGTCGGCCAGATAGCCGGCGCGCAGCGTGTAGCGCTTCAGGGGAATGTCTATCGTGACCATCTGCCAGAGGCTGAGCGCATTGGCGGGATGGGTGAAACGGGCGTTGTGGTCGCGGCTGCCCTGCGAGATTTCGTAGTAGCTCTGCCCGTAGCTGGGGGAGAACATGCAGCCGGCGAGCGGCAGGCGGGCCTGATAGCGCAGACCGAACGACTGGCGGCGCAGGCGGAAATGCCAGGCGGCGCCTACCGAAGCCGAGACGTCGGCATTCAGACGGCCCTGGGCGGGATTGTTCCCGTTGCGGTCGTTATAGAGGACACCGGCTTCTGTGCCCGCCATGCCTCCGGCCATCAGCCGCAGGCCGCGGGCGGGGAACCAGTTGTAGTGCCAACCCAGGTCGTAGCTGATGCCGCCGCCCCAATCGCTGGCCGTGGCGGGCTGGTTCTCGGTGAACGAGAAATTGGCCTGCATGAGTGTCTGAAACGAGAGGCGGCCGTGGGCCCGCTGCGTCAGGCGCTGTGTCTCGCGCAGGGCGGTGAACTGGGGGCCGCTGTATTCGAGTGGGGAGAGGTAGGTGTCGAGTTGGCGCGTCCTGCCCACCCCCAGCATCCAGGCCGTGCTGCTGGTGTGTTCCCGTGGCTGCGGGCTGGCGGCGAGGGCTACGAGCCACAGGGCGATGGTCAGGATTTGCTTCATCTCAATCGAACAGGTGGAGTTGTCCGCGCGATTCGTCGGCCAGGTCTTGAGCGCTCTTCTGGCGAGGTTCGTCGGGCTCTTCGACTTCCTGAACGGCCTCGGGCGTCTCGGGCGCGAGCACTTCTTCGGGTTCGGGCGTCTCGGGCTCTTCCGGCGTCTCGGGTTCTTCGGGTTTCTCTTCGGGCTGGCGGAGGGGTTCGAGCTCCTCCACGCGTTCCACGTTCAGCGTGGTAACTCGCTTGCCGCGCGCCTTGTAGCCCTTGACGCCGATGAAGCTCTCGGCATCGATTTCCAGCGGTTCGCGGTAGGCATCGGTGCCTCCGAGCGTGACGAGCAGGCGGGGGAAGGGCGTGTCGGTGAGGAGCACGAGGCGGTTCTCGGGGTTCTCGCCCAGCAGGTTGAGGCGGCGGCGCGTGTTCACCTCGAGCACGAAGCGTTTCAGATAGAGCATGTCGCCCTGGTCGTGGTCGTAGAGGGCGGCGGTCCACACCTTGTCGGGCTGGAATTTCTCGATGCGCAGGATGTTGTCCTCGAAGTGGTTGTTGGTGTCGAACGAGGTGATGTAGTATTCGCCGTTGTCGAGGATGACGAGTATCTGGTCGTCGCTGTTGAACTCGCCCAGGAAGGTGCCCTGCTGGTCGTAGTTGAGGCGCTTCACGTCGGGGTCGAACCACACCTTGCGTCCGCCCAGCGTGCTGCCTCCGTGGCTTTTAAGCACCACCTTGGCCACCTCGCGCTTCGTCAGAATGTTGCCCTGGCTCTGCCGGCCCTTGATCATCAGTTCGCTGAAGTCGCGCTCGATGAAAGTCTGCTTGATGCGCGGGTTGGGGCTGGGCTTAAAGACGACCTTGATGACCTCAGCCTCGCCGTTGGGGTTGGCGGTGAAGTAGAGGATGCGGCTGCCGGGCTTGCCCTGCGTGAGGTCGTTTTCACGGTCGCGCGAGATGCTGGTCACGTTGAAGCGCTTCATGTAGCAGTCGCCCGACTTGCCGTCGCGGTAGACGGCGTTGTAGATGGTGCGCGAGTCGTTCTTCTTGAAGACGTCGATGTGGATGATTTCGGCCTTGCGTTTCTCGGCCTTGGAGCGTTCCGTCTCGCCCACGAAGAGTTTGTCGGCCACGTGGACCACCTTGTAGGTGCCGTCGCGGTAGAAGATGATGACGTCGTCCATGTCGGAGCAGTTGCAGACGAATTCGTCCTTCTTCAGCTGGGTGCCGATGAAGCCCTCCTCGCGGTTGATGTAGAGCTTCTGGTTGGCCTCCACCACCTTGGCGGCGGTGATGGTGTCGAAGTTCTTGATTTCGGTGAGGCGCGGGTGGTCCTTGCCGTATTTCTCTTTGATGAAGCGGAACCAGTCGCTCGTCACCTCCACCATGTTCGAGAGTTCGCGGTCAATCTGCTCCACCTCCTCCTTGATGCGTGCGATGAGCTCATCGGCGCGGTCCTTGTTGAACTTCAGGATGCGGGCCATCTTGATGTCCATGAGGCGCAGGATGTCGTCCTTCGTCACCTCGCGCACCATCTTGGGGTACCAAGGCGTGAGCCGTTCGTCAATCCAGAGGCAGGCCTCGTCCATCGACTTGGCGTTCTCAAATTGGCGGTCCTTGTAGATGCGTTCCTCGATGAAGATGCGCTCGAGCGAGGCAAAGTGGAGCTGCTCCATGAGCTCGCCGCGGCGTATGAGGCGCTCCTTGCGCAGCAGATCCAGCGTGGTATCGACGTTGCGCTGCAGCACCTCGCTCACCGTCAGGAAGCAGGGCTTGCGCTCGTCGATGACGCAGCAGTTGGGCGAGATGGACACCTCGCAGTCGGTGCAGGCATAGAGGGCGTCGATGGTCTTGTCGCTCGAAGCGCCGGGCATCAGATGCACCAGTATCTCCACCTGGGCCGCCGTCATGTCCTCCACCTTGCGCACCTTTATCTTGCCCCGCTCGGCGGCCTTCAGAATCGAGTCGATGAAGGCGCTGGGCTTGCTGGCCGTGCCGGTGGTCTTGCCGAAGGGCAGCTCGGTGATGGCCAGCGTCTTCTGGTCGCGCTTCTCAATCTTGGCCCTCACGCGCACCACGCCGCCACGGGCTCCGTCGTTGTACTTCGACACGTCGATGCTGCCGCCGGTGGGGAAGTCGGGGTAGAGGTGGAACTCC
>CAMJRQ010000060.1 GCA_946408305.1 uncultured Prevotellaceae bacterium | reverse complement strand
CTTGTCTCGCTGGCGGTGCTGGCGAGCCAGGTGCCCGTCTTCGTGCGTTTCTTCGAGGAGACGGGCTTCAAGCTGCCCCGCCCTGAGGCCCCCGGCTCGTTCACGGGCTATCTGCTGGCCGCGGTGGGCGTGGCCCTGCTCGTGGTGGTCGTATATTTCCTGATTCGACGCTTCGGACTGCTCTCGCGCACCCGCCATGTGATGCACGATTTCCAGGCCGGCATCGCCTCGGTGGCCCATCTGCGCCGCCCGTGGCTCTTCGGGGTCTACACGGTGGGCATCTGGCTCTCCTATTTCCTGCATTTCTCCCTCACCTTCTTCTGCTTCGCCTTCACCGAGCACCTGGGCCTCGCCGCCGCGCTGGTGGCCTATGTGGTGGGGAGCTATGCCGTGCTGGTGCCTACGCCGAACGGGGCTGGCCCCTGGCACTATGTGGTGAAGACCGCCCTGACGCTCTTCGGTGTCCCGGCAGCCAACGCCGCCACCTTCGTGCTCGTGGTGCACACCACCCAAACGCTGCTCGTGCTCCTGCTCGGCATCTATGCCGCCGCAGCCCTCGCTCTGACAAAACGAACCAACACTACTACGTCATGAAGATTACCGCAAAACACATTCTGCTGCCCTGCCTGGCAGCATTGCTCTGCTCCTGCGCCTCGCGCCGGGAGGGATGGAAACTCGTTTGGAAAGACGACTTCAAAGGCAACGCGCTCGACGAGGCCTCGTGGTCGAGAGTGGCCCAGGGAGGGGCCGACTGGAACGACATGATGTCGCTGCGCCCCGACCTGGTGCGCGTGGCCGACGGACATCTCATTCTCCTGGGCCTCGTCAACGACCACTCCTCGTCCGACACCACCGCCTACGTCACCGGCGGCGTGCGCAGCTCGGGCAAGAAGTCCTTCAGCATGGGGCGCTACGAGGTGCGGGCGAAGTTCAACTCCGCCCGAGGCTTCTGGCCCGCCCTCTGGCTCATGCCCGACACGAAAGTGAAGGAGGGGGACTATGCCGAGATTGACCTCATGGAACACCTGAACCACGACAACAAGGTCTACCAGACGCTCCACTCGCGCTATACGCTCAACGGCGGGCGCGACATCCGCAACAACGCCGTCGTGCCCATTCAGCGCGACGAATGGAACGTCTATGCGGCCGAGATATGGCCCGACAGCGTCTGCCTCTTCGTCAATGATTCGCTCACACGCTCCTATCCCCGTGTGGCCGGCAAGGACAAGCAGTTCCCCTGGCCCGACTATCCCTTCTTCTTCATCCTCTCCAACCAGCTCGGTGGCAAATGGGTGGGCAAGGTCCACCCCGACGAACTGCCCTCCGAACTGCGCGTCGATTGGGTGAAAGCCTACGTGCGGAAAGAGCGTCGTAAATAGCCCATTAACCCCATAAACCCCATAAACCCATGACAATCCAAGAACTCAACCCCCAGATTATCTGGAAGAATTTCTATCTGCTCACCCAAGTTCCCCGCCCCAGCGGACACCTCGAGAAAATCCAGCAGTTCCTGCTCCAGTGGGCCGCCGAGCACGGCATCGAGGCCTTCAAGGACGAGGCCCAGAACATCGTCATGCGCAAACCCGCCACACCCGGCATGGAAGACCGTCAGACGGCCGTCCTGCAGGCCCACATGGACATGGTGCCGCAGAAGGTGGACGAGAGCCAGCACAACTTCGAGACCGACCCCATCGAGACCTACATCGACGGCGACTGGGTGAAGGCCCGCGGCACCACACTCGGCTCGGATGACGGCATGGGCGTGGCAGCCATCATGGCCGTCATGGAAAGCACCGACCTGGCCCACGGACCCCTCGAAGCTCTCATCACGGCCGACGAGGAGACATGCATGTACGGCGTCAACCACCTCTCGGCCGACACGCTCCGCGGCGACATCCTGCTCAACATCGACAACGAGACGATGGGCGAATTCGTCATCGGCAGCGCCGGTGGTGTGAACATCACCGCCTCGCTCCAGTACAAGGAAGAGGTGCCCGAGACGGACGACGTGGCTGTGCGGGTCTCGCTGCGCGGACTGCGCGGAGGCCACAGCGGACTGGAAATCAACGAGGGTCGCGCCAATGCCAACAAACTGATGGCACGCTTCGTGCGGCAGGCCATCCAGGACGACGCCGTGTGCCTTGCCTCGTGGAAGGGCGGCAACATGCGCAACGCCATTCCCCGCACGGCTCAGGTGGTGCTCACACTGCCCCAGGAGAACGTCGACGACCTGAAGGAGCTGGCCGAGTATTGCCAGCAGGTCTTTGCCGAGGAGTTCCGCGGTGTGGAGGAGAACATGCAGCTCACGGTGGAGCCCGTTCAGAAGCCCGCCGGCATCGTGCCCCAGGAGATTCAGGACAACCTCGTCTGCGCCCTCATGGCCTGCCACGACGGTGTCTTGCGCAACATTCCCAGCATCCCCTCGGTCGTCGAGACCAGCAGCAACCTGGGCATCGTCGAGATAGGCGAGGGCAAGGCCTCGGTGCTCATCCTGGCCCGCAGCTCGAACGAAACGATGATGGAGTACATCCAGGAGATGCAGGAGAGCTGCTTCTCGATGGCTGGCATGAAGGTGGAGTACGGCGGGCAGTATGGTGCCTGGCAGCCCAACTTCGACAGCCCCATCACGGCCACCATGGTCGAGGTCTACCGCAAGCTCTTCCAGGAGGAGGCCGTCGTCCAGGTGTGCCATGCCGGACTCGAGTGCAGCATCATCGGCGGCGTCTATCCCAAGATGGACCTCGTGAGCTTCGGCCCCACCCTGCGCTCGCCTCACACACCCGACGAGCGGTGCCACATCCCCTCCGTGGCCAAGTTCTGGACCTTCCTGAAGGCCCTGCTCCAAGAGATTCCCGTGAAGAAATAAATGTACGACGATGAAAGCCATCCACACTCCCCAGGCCCCTGCGGCCATCGGCCCCTACAGCCAGGCTGTCGAGGCCGGCAACCTGGTCTTCGTGAGCGGCCAGCTGCCCGTGGTTCCCTCCACGGGTCTCTTTCCCGAGGGCGGCATTGCCGAGCAGACGCGCCAGTCGCTCTGCAACGTCTCGGCCATCCTCCAGGCCGCCGGCACCGACCTCTCCCACGTTGTCAAGACCACGGTCTTTCTGGCCGACATGACCGATTTCGCCGCCATGAACGAGATCTACGCCCAGTTCTTCGCCGAGCCCTTCCCCGCCCGCTGTGCCGTGGCGGCCAAGAGCCTGCCCAAAGGCGCACTGGTGGAAATCGAAGTCATTGCCGTGCGCTGACGACCACCATTGACTGAACAATAAATCATACTCCACTCCCCTCCGACGACTATGCGACGCTTGCTACTCCTTCCTGCAATTCTGTTTTCGATGGCTCTGCTGGCAGCCCCGAAATCCACCCCCGAACGTCTGACCACGCTGCTCGAGCAGATGCTCCGGCGCGAAGAGGTGACGCCCGATAGTTTCTTCTACGACGTGGCCCTGCTGCGCCGCAGCATCAACGAGCAGCAGGATTCGACTGCCAAGGAGCTCTATCGGGCTGTGCTGGCCCACCGGCTGGCGCAGAACGCGTGGCGCTCGCAGAGCCGCAGCCGCAACACCGAGAGCTCGGCCGACAGCATTCAGGAGTGGTCGCGCGAGGAGTACATGGCCCATGCGGCACGCCTCTACGCCCAGTCGATGGACCAGCGCGAGGCGTTGCACCAGGCCAAGTCGCGCCAGTGGGTGCCGCTCGTCAACCGTGGCCGCGACGAAGCCGTCTTTGGCGGCGACATGCTCTCCGTTGTCTGGCAGGCGCTGATTGGCGACCTCGATGCCTTCACACGGCAGAAGCACGGCGTGCCGGGCTATGCCACGATGGCCGATTTCTATCGCAGCCACCAGCTGCGCGAGGCTGCCCTGCGCCTCTCGCTCGATTCGTTGCAGTCGGTCTACATCCCTGACGACCGGCTCACCGCTGCGCTCGAAAAGCTGCGCACGGAGTATGCCGACATTCCCGCCTGTGCCCTGGTTTGGTTGCGCCTCTCCACGACGATGGACGACCCCACCCAGGCTGTCTCGCTCCTCACCGAAGCCTTGCGCCGCTATCCCGATGCCCCTTGCCGGGCCGAGGTGCAGAATCGGATTATGCAGCTTCGGGCTCCCATGCTCACGTGGCCCATGGCATCAGTCTATGTCCCCTCCGAGGCGTCGGCTTTGCGGCCCCGGCTGCGCAACATGACGAGTGTCAGTTGGTCGCTCTACCGTCTGCCCGAGGGCTTCAAGGTGGATCCCGAGCGGGACGAGCTGGAGCAAGTGCGCCGGAGCGGTCGCTTGTTGGAAACGAAGAGCCACAACTTTGCCGACCATGCTCCCGAACAGGAGTGGAGCGACTCCATCCCCTGGCAGGCACCATCGGCCTACGGGCGCTATGCCGTCATCGTGAGCGGCAAGACGCGGGCCGCCGTCGAGAGCATTAAGCCCACGGTCTGCCGCTTCTGCGTCAGCCGACTCGATTTCTTCTCAGTCGGTCTGCCCGACGACCGTGCACGGATTGTCGTTGTCGACCCCGAGAGCGGACAGCCGCAGCAGGGTGTCACGGTGGACATTCTGCGTCGCGACCGCAACCGCGAGGTGCTGGCTTTCCGCCGCACGTCGGGCCCGGCCGGACGTGTCGACCTGCTGCTCTCGGGCCGCGAGCGCAACTTCACGGTGCGTCTCTCGCGCGGCGAGGACAAGCATGGCCCCGACTATTCGTTCTACAACCACAACCGCACCTTCTATCGCGCCCGCGACAGCATCTCCAACCTGCGCGTCTTCACCGACCGCAGCATCTATCGCCCCGGCCAGATGGTCTACGTCAGTGCCCTGCTCTATCGGCAGAAGGACTGGGACGCCCACACCGTTGCGGGCCGGTCGTACAAGCTGACGCTCTTCGACACGAACAACCAGACCGTGGCCGAGAGCGAGGCCCGGACCGACGACTTCGGCATGTTGCAGGACTCGCTGCGCCTGCCTGAGAGCGGCTTGCCCGGGTCCTACAAGATACGTGTGGGCAGCCAGTTCTGCTGGATTCAGGTGGAAGAATACCGCCGGCCCACGTTCCAGGTGGAGCTGACCGACAGCATCCGCCACGCCGGAGTGCGCCCTGGCGACACGCTGACCATCGGCGGGCGGGCCGTGAGCTACAGCGGTGTGCCCATCAGCCGGGCCCGCGTGACGGGCCGCCTCCAGACGATGGCCAACCGCTGGGGATGGGGTAATCCCGATGCCGACACCCGTCAGCAGCTCGACACTGTCTGGACCGATGAGGAGGGCCGCTTCGAGGTGCGCGTGCCGGTGAAGTGCAGCGAGGAACAGTTGCGTTTCGGCCGTCTGTTTAACGTCTCGGTGGACGTGCTCAGCCCCCAGGGCGAGACGCAGCCGGGAGCGCTCTCCTTCAGTCTCTGCTCCACGCCGCTGCGCCTCATGGGCACTGTGCCCGAACGGCAGGACAAGGAGCGCCTCGCCGCATGGCAGTTCAACCTCTGCGACCCGCTCGACCAGCCCGTGGAGGCCCCGGTGGAGTGTCGGCTCACGATGCTGCGTCCCTCGTCGGCCACCTATCGGATTACGCTCCCTGCCGGGAAACAGGCGGTGCCCTCTGAACTCTCTTCGATGCCCTCGGGCCGCTATTCGGTGCGGGCCGTGGCTCGCGTGGGTGCCGACTCGGCTGTGTGGCGCGGCGAGTTCACCCTGATGAGCATGCAGGACACCCGCCTGGCAGCCGAAGAGCCGCTGAGCCTCTACTGCCCCTGCGACACGTTCAGCCTCTCCCGCCCGGCTCGCATCCAGATTGGCACCACGCTGCCCGAGGCATGGATTCACTGCCTGATGGTATCGGAGGGCGGGCTCCACACCGACACGGTGGTCCACGTCTCCGACACCGCCTTCGTCTGGACCATCCCCTACCGCCCCGAATACGCGCAAGGCGCCACGTTCCACGCCGCCGTCTATTCCGATGGCTGCCTGACCTCTGAGCGCGTCACCCTGCGCCTCCGCCAGCCCGACATGCGTCTGCGCCGCCGCTGGATTACCTTCCGCGACCACTTGCAGCCCGGCGAGCAGGAGGAGTGGCGCCTCGTGCTGACGCGCCCCGACGGCAAGCCGGCCGACGCCAACGTCCTGCTCAGCCTCTACGACGCCTCGCTCGATGCCCTCCAGCCCCATTCGCTCTTTCTGGGCGTCTCGCGCCCGTGGCGCATTCCCTCGCTCTCGCTCCGGGAGCCGTCGCGGCCCTACTTCGGCGGCCCGTCGCTCCCCATCGAGCTGCGCTATCAGAAGGAGCGCGGCTTCGAGCCAAGCTATTTCAATCCCAAGTACTTCGCCGGCATGGCCTTTGCCGAGGGGCGCATGTTCAAGACGCGCAATGTGGCGGCCAACGTGAAGATGATGGCCACCGCGGCCGCGCCGCAGGCCATGGCGACGTACGACACGGTCGAGGAAGCAGCCGGAGCCCAGAGTGCCGACGCCCTGGCCGAGGTGGCCGTGGAGGCGAAGGAGGCAGAAATGGAGGATGACACCGGCGAGGCTCCGATGGACGCATCCCTGCTGCGCACGAACCTCTCCGAGCTGGCCTTCTTCCGCCCCACGCTGCGCACCGACGCCCAGGGCCAGGTCTCCATCGCCTTCACCCTGCCCGACGCCCTCACCTCGTGGCACCTGACGGGCTTTGCCCATACGCGCGACCTGATGACGGTCTCGGTCGACGAGACCATCGTGGCGCAGAAGGAGCTGATGGCCGAGCTGCAGCTGCCACGCTTCCTGCGCAGCGGCGACCAGGCCGTGCTCACGGCCTCCGTGCGCAACATCACGTCCGACCGCCAGGAGGGACAGGCCACACTCCAGATCGTCGATGCCGAGAGCGAGAAGGTGCTTCTCTCGCGCCGGCTGACCTTCAGCCTGGCTGCCCAGGCCGATACCACCTATCAGATTCCCTACGAGGCCACGCTCGACCACCCGATGCTCTACGTGCGCTGGCGTGCCGAGGCCCCGACGGCCTCCGACGGCGAGCAGCGGCCCCTGCCCGTGCTCTCCCACATGCAGCGCATCACCGAGACGAAGGCCTTCAGCATCCGCGGGCCGCAGCGCTGGCAGGTGGACCTGAAGAAGCTCTTCGCCCACGACAGCGACCGCGCCACCGGCCGCAGCCTGACGGTGGAATACACGGCCCGCCCCATGTGGCTGGCCCTCCAGTCGCTGCCTTCGCTCATGCAGCCCACCTGCCGCGACGTCCTCTCGCTGGCCGCCACCTACTATGCCGGCTCGCTGGCCTCCTACGTGGCCCAGCGCGTGCCCACCATGCCCGA
>CAMJRQ010000059.1 GCA_946408305.1 uncultured Prevotellaceae bacterium | reverse complement strand
AGGCGATGAACATCACCTACAGCGGAAAGATTGTAACCCAGTAAGTCCCCTTCCCGCCGCAGTGCATCAAACAGCAGAGGCCGGCCCCCAACGGGGAGCCGGCCTCTCTCATTTCTTCGAATCGTTATTCGTCTCGGCGGACCTTATGCCTCGGCCTGAGCCTCGGCAGCCACGGGCAGCACGCTGACCACGCTGCGGTCGCGCTGGCCGCGCTTGAACTGAACGATGCCGTCGGTGAGGGCATAGAGCGTGTCGTCCTTGCCCTTGGCCACGTTCTGGCCGGGATAGTGGCGTGTGCCGCGCTGGCGGACGATGATGTTGCCGGCCACACACTGCTGGCCACCGAAAATCTTAACACCTAAGCGTTGTGCTGCGCTCTCGCGTCCGTTCTTCGAACTACCAACACCTTTTTTATGTGCCATAATCTGTTCCTCCAATTAAATTGTTAAGCAATAACTTCCTTGATAGTCAACTCGGTGAACTGCTGGCGATGGCCATTCAGCTTGCGATATCCCTTGCGGCGCTTCTTGTGGAAAACGAGCACCTTCTCGCCCTTCACCAGGGGGGAGTTCACTTCGGCCGTCACCTTGGCACCCTCCACGGTGGGAGCTCCTACGGTGATGGCACCGTCGTTGTCTACCAACAACACTTTCTCAAACTCAACAGTCTGTCCGGCCTCGGCCTCCTGCATGTGCTGCACGAAAAGCTTCTTGCCAGCTTCTACCTTGAACTGCTGACCGTTAATCTCTACGATTGCGTACATTTTTTTAGTTGTATTAAACGGGTTTCGACCGTGGGGCGAAGCCATCTCGTGGCCTACTTCTGCGAGCCTGCACGGCATAAATCGGCTGCAAAGGTATGACTTTTTCCCGAAACGGCCAAGGCTTTGTGAATCTTTTTTTTGTGCCCTCCTGCTCCTTGCCCCGGTGATTAAACCAAATGGGGGTGCGCTTTGTCTGAAAAATAGTTATGTCCGCAAAGTCTTATCCCGTTTGCCGCATCGCTTTGCTGCTGTCCTTCGTGCTCGTGTGCAGCACGCCGAAGGCCCAGGTCGTTGCGCCCGCTCCGGCCGACACGCTTTCTGCCGCCACCCAGCAGAGCCGCTTCCGGCTGAACGTGCGTGGCACGGTCTTCGAGAACGAGTCGCTGAAGCCCATGCCCGACGCCACCGTGAAGCTCATGAGCAAGGACGGCAAGCTGGTGGCCGGGGCCACGACGAAGGAGAACGGACAGTATCTCTTGCCCGGCGTGGCTGCCGGAGCCTACGTCATGCGCATCTCCTACATGGGATACAAGGAGCAGTCGTTCAACCTGCAGCTGCCCGAGAAGTCGGGCAATTTCAAGGTGAGCGACGTGATGATGCGCGAGAACACCACCGTGATGGCCGAAGCCGTGGTGGAGGGTCAGCTGGCCGAGATGACGGTGGTGGACGACACGGTGATGTACAACGCCGACGCCTTCAAGCTGCCCGACGGCTCCATGGTGGAGGACCTCATCAAGAAGCTGCCCGGCATCGAGCAGGACGAGAACGGGGGCTACATCTGGAACGGCAAGCAGATTACCCAGGTGCTCGTCGACGGCAAGGCCTTCTTCGGCCGCAACAGCGACATGACGCTCAAGAACCTGCCTGCCGAAATCGTGGACAAGGTGAAGGCCTACGACCGCCAGAGCGACCGCGCCCGCATCACCGGCATCGACGACGGCGAGGAGCGCACCGTGCTCGACCTGGCCATCAAGAAGAACCGCAAGCAGGGCTGGATGGGCAATGTGGAGGGAGCCTACGGCACGGCCGACCGCTACCGGGCCCGCGCCAATGTGAACCGCTTCTATGGCGAGCAGAAATACTCCGTCGTGGGCAACGTGGGCAACTCCGAGGGCAACGGACTGCAGGACCGCCAGAGCGCCGGCTTTACCATGAACTATGAGAAGAAAGGGCCCTATCGCAACACCGGCCTCGAACTCAACGGAAGCCTCAACGGCAACTTCTCGCAGGGCGAGAACGAATCGTCCAGCAGCACCCAGTCCTTCGTCAACACCAACGCCGCCTTCAGCAACAGCCACTCCCGGAGCACCAACTACAACCGCGCGATGCAGTTCAACTACGAGATTGAGTGGAAGCCCGACACGATGTCGAACATCCGCATCGAGCCCTCGTTCAGCATGAACGGCAACGGCTCCTCATCGGGAAGCATGAACGCCACCTTCCGCTCCGACCCCTACGAGGTGGAGGGCATCACCGACCCCCTCGCCCAGCTGTTCGACATTCCCAAGTCCGAACGCGTGAACGCGCGGCGCAACCAGGGCCACAATTCCGCCGCGAGCCTCAACGGGGGCCTCAGCGTGCAGGTGAACCGTCGGCTCCGGAAGGAGGGACGCAACATCAACCTGACGGCCAGCGAGCGTTTCTCGGACAATTCGTCCGACGCCGACAGCTACAGCCAGGTGGACTATTATCGCATAAAGGCCCTCTCGGGCGAGGACTCGGTCTATCACAAGGCCCAGTACAACGACACCCACAACAAGCAGAACAACGTCTCGGCCGGACTCTCCTACAACGAGCCGCTGGCCGACCGCCTCTACCTGCAGCTTTCCTACCAGTACTCCTATCAGTTCCGCGACAACAACCGCACCGTAAGCACCATCTTCGACCCCTACAACGACCTCTGGGGCGTCGGGGGCGACAACTATCGCTCCTTCCGCTCGCTGGCACCCGACGACTCGGCCCAGTGCAACTATACCACCAACCGCTATCAGAACCACCGCGCCAACGTGCAGCTGCGGCTCAACCGCACGCAGTTCCGGCTGACGGCCGGAGTGGTCGTCACGCCCCAGGTGAACGAGGTGAACTATACCAAGGGCTTCAAGCACTACGAGGTGGAGCGCACCGTGGTCAATGCCGCACCCACGCTGAATTTCCGCTACCGCTTCTCGCGGCAGGAGGACCTCGAGCTGCGCTACCGGGCCGAGACCGGGCAGCCCGGCATCACCGACCTCATCCCCGACACGCTCTCGAACGCCGACCCGCTGAACATACGCCTCGGCAACCCGGGCCTGAAGCCCTCGTTCACGCAGAACATCGATGCCAACTACCGCCGCGCGGTGCCCACGCTGCAGCGCTCGCTCTCGGTCAACTTCTCGTTCCACGCGACGCAGAACAGCGTCTCCAGCATGACGCAGTATGACGACGAGACGGGCGGACGCGTCACACGGCCCGAGAACATCAACGGAAACTGGAACGGCAACCTGGGCCTGAACTTCAACACCGCCTTCCGCCGCAACAAGCATTTCCACGTGAACACCAACACGCAATCGTCGTTCACCAACGCGCAGTCCTACGTCTACGTGGCCCGCGAGAAGGAGACGCGCACGAACCGCACACGCGGCCTCAACGCCAACCAGTCGCTCCGTCTGAGCTACCGTAACGACTGGCTCGAGGCCAATGTGAACAGCTCCTTCCGCTACCACCACAGCAGCTCGACGAACACCAGCGCCTCGAACCTCGACACGTATCGCTACGCCTACGGCGGCGGCCTCCAGATGCGGGCTCCCTGGGGCACCACCTTCGGCATGGATATCAACCAGGCCAGCCGCCGCGGCTATGCCGACGCCTCGATGAACACCAACGAGCTCATCTGGAACTTCAACGTCAGCCAGAGCCTGCTGCCACGCAAGAACCTCATCATCTCCGTGCGCGCCGTCGACGTGCTCGACGAGCGGGCCGAAATCAACCGCAACATCTCCAGCACGGCACGCACCGACACGCGCACGCGCAACGTACATTCCTATTATCTCGTCTCGCTCACGTACCGCTACGGGCGCTTCGGCGGTCGCGGTGGCGGAGGAGGAGGACGCCGGGGCGGTAACTGAACAGCGAATTTATCGAATTTATCGAATTGTATTTCTCTATTGGTGTGCGGGGAAACCTGCGACAAGCGGGGGGCTTATCTGCTAACGACCGCTGAAGACCGCCTTCAGCGTCCTTGGGTTGCGATTCGTTATCCCCGGGGGGGCGACAATAATTCGCTGAATTCGCTAAATTCGCTGTTCCCTCATTCCCGCTTCATGGTTTTTCTGCCTTCTTTACACTGCAAGCCATTCCGGCATGATTTTCCCTTGACGTTTTTTGCTGTCTGGTTCGGTGCGGAAGGGAATCCGGGCCAACGCAACGTGGAGTTTTGGCTGACGCAACACGTTGCTTTGGGCAAAACTCCACGTTGTTCCTCGGCGAGAATGCCGTCGTTTCGCCCCGAAGGCCGACTTGCTGGCCAGCGAGCGAATCTCGGAAGTGCTGGAAATCAGATGGTTAATTTTCCGTGATTTCCTTGAGTACACCAAAATCCGACCTCTCGCCATGGAAATCCATCCTTTTGCCATGCTCTTTTGCCCACCCCTCCGTGGGGCGAAAGAGGCTTTGTGGTAAGAAATATTGATGCGCCTGAAATCGGAAATATTGAGAAAATACCCCTCTTTTTCGCCGCAAAAGCACCTTTTTACTGTGTTTTAAGAAACTTTAACATTCCGGAGTGGGTAAAATGAGCGATTATTAGTATATTTACTGCGGAAAACGGGAAATCTTTCAACCCCAAATGCTGACAGACCTATGAAGACAACCAGCTTGAAACGAATGGCGGCAGCGCTCCTCGTGCTGCTGCCCCTAAGCATGTGGGCCGAAGTGGTGCAGATTGGCGCCCTCTATTACGAAGTCACCACCTCGAGCCAAAAAGCCGTAGTGAGAACACCCACAGGAGGAACCGCCTACAGTGGCGACATCACCGTTCCCGCCACGGTGGAGGTGAACGGTATTGCGTGCACCGTAACTGTAGACAAGGCGGCATTCCAAAGGTCTGGCATAACCAGTGTGACCTTCGAAGAGGGTTTCACCAGAATTGAAGACTGGTCTTTCTTGGGCTGCACGTCGCTCACCAGCGTCACCATCCCCGAGAGCGTGACCTTCATCGACGGGCGAGCCTTCGCGGACTGCACGGCGCTCACCCAGGTGAACATCCCCGCGGGCATCACAAAAATCACGGACGGCTTGTTCTACAGGTGCTCGAGCCTCGCTTCCATCACGCTGCCCGCGGGGCTGACGGAGATTGGGCAGGAAGCCTTTGATAACTGCACGGCGCTGGCTCAGGTGAACATCCCCGAGGGGGTGACCAGCATCGGATACCGCGCCTTCCGCGACTGTGAGAGCCTCTCCTCCGTCACGTTGCCTGCGGGTCTGGCCACCATCGGAGCCTCGGCCTTCTACGGCTGTGGGCTGACAAAGGTGGTATCGAAACGCACGGTGCCGGTGGACATCTCGCAGACGAGCCCCCATCCCTTCGGCTCGCCAAAGGTCGAAGCCGTGCTCACCGTGCCCTACGGCACACGCGAAGCCTACATCGAGGCCGGATGGACCGAGGCGGTCTTCAAGGGCGGCGTGGTGGAAGGGCCTGCCGAGGTGGACGGCTTGTACTATCGGCTGGACGACACCACCCACACGGCCACCCTCATTGGCGATGCCGACAACCGCTATGCGGGCGACGTGGTGGTGCCCCCGTCGGTGACCTACCTGGGGCAGTCCTACACCGTGACGGCCATTGACCAGACGGCCTTCGACGGCGATGCGCTCCTCACCTCCGTCACGCTGCCCGAGAGCGTCACCGAGTTGCCCTACCGCGCTTTCCAGCGGTGCACCAGTCTGGCGCAGGTGACCCTCCCCCCGACGCTCACCCTCATCGGCCCTCAGGCCTTTGGTATGTGCACTGCGCTCACGTCCATCACCCTGCCTGAGAACCTGGACAGCATCGGTGTGCAGGCCTTTGCCGGTTGCCGCAACCTGGCCGAAATCGAAGTGCTGAACGCCACTCCTCCCGCACTCGGGGGCAGTGCGTTCACTCTGGTGCCGAACACGTGCACGGTCTATGTGCCCGTGGGTTCGAAGGCGGCCTACGAGGCTGCGTGGACCTACTTCACGAACATCGTCGAGCGGGGCTATGTCGAAATCGACGGCATACGCTACATCCCCGACACCACCGCCAAACAAATGACCGTGACGGGCGAAAGCGGCCTCTATGCAGGCCACCTCGTGGTGCCCGAGACGGTGGAGTATCGGGGCGAGACCTACACGGTGACCGGCGTGGGAAGCCTGGCGTTCAGGAGCAGCCGCGAGCTGCTCTCGGTGAGCCTGCCCGAGACCATCGAAGCCCTCCCCAACGCGGCGTTCAGCGGATGCTCGGCTCTGACCGAGGTGAACATCCCCGCGGGCGTCAGCGAGATTCCCATGAACTGCTTCACGGGTTGCACGTCGCTCACCTCCATCACGCTCCACGAGGGCATCACCTCCATTGCCGCCAACGGTTTCCTCGTGTGCTTCGGGCTTAAATCGGTGGTGTCGAAGATACAGGAGCCCTTCGAGCTCAACCGCACGGCCTTCCAAAACATCTCGGAGGAGTGCGTCCTCACCGTGCCCAGGGGCACACGCCAGGCCTACCTCGACATGGGCTGGACCGAGGAGTTCTTCAAGGGCGGCGTGGTGGAGGAGGCTCCCGACCTGAGCTGCGTGGAGATCAACGGCCTCTACTATTCGCTCACGCCCTATGCCGACAATGCTACCGTGGTGGCTCCGCCCGAGGGGAAGTATCAGGGCGAATACGTCATACCCTCGACCGTGGAATACGAAGGCGTCACCTACAAGGTGCGCATCATCGGCGAGGGAGCCTTCCGCGACTGCGTGAACCTCCAGTCCGTGCGCTTCGTCGATGCCGACGGGCAGTGCAACCTCACCACCATCATGGAGGGCGCCTTCGAGGGCTGCACCCAGCTGCAGCGCGTCACGCTGCCCCCGAGCCTCGAGGTGGTGAACCAGTATGCCTTCCGCGGATGCTCAGGGCTCCGCAAGGTGGTCCTGCGCAACGCCGCAACCTTCGTCGTGCACCATGCCTTCGTGAATAACGCCCTGGACAACCGCCTCTACGTGCCCACCGGCACGAAGGCCTCGGTGGTCGCCTTTGCCTGGGCCGGCCTCTTCGGAAGCATCGTGGAGATGGGCGACGCCAACGCCGACGGTGTCATCTCCATCACCGACGTGGGCCTGATGATTGACCACATCCTGGGCACCGCGCCCGAGGGCTACGACGGCACGGCGGCCGACGTCAACCAGGACGAAACCGTATCCATCACCGACGTAGGCCTCGTCATCGACGCCATCCTCAATCAGTAAACATTTGCGTTGACGATAAAAAAACTGCGAATTTCGCAATCGCGAAATTCGCAGTTTCCTTTATTTATGCTTGGCATGCTGCCACTCTACTTCACCACGTGGGTGGAGAGCGGGGCACAGTATTCCATGTCGCCGGCGCCTTCCATGGTGTCGGTCTTGGCGCTCAGGTTGTCCAGATAGGTGACGATGC
>CAMJRQ010000058.1 GCA_946408305.1 uncultured Prevotellaceae bacterium | reverse complement strand
AAAATATGCCGATAGTGTTTTCGAAAGCGGGCAAAAATAGCACTTTCGAAAATATGCCGATAGTGTTTTCGAAAGCGGGCAAAAATAGCACTTTCGGAAACAATATCATGACTTCATCCGTCAAATCAATCCTATCTATTTTATTCCACCGTCACAAATGATACGGAAATCGAATAGAACTTGGTTCGAAGAAGTATTCGCCGAGAAAGATGAGTATCGTCTTTCATAAAAAGATGAGTGTTATCTTGCTTTTCAAAACAAATCACCCAACCCTCATGGAGTTTTCTGCTACGCAATCATATTATACCCAAAAAGCAATGTGGTGACTCGTCGCCTGAATCACCACATTGCTTTTTCCAATTAGTTGTGCTTAGCGCAAGCAATCAATACTCATCCTCGTTGAAGAGGAAGTCTTCTTTGGTGGGGTAGTCGGGCCAGAGGTCTTCGATGTTTTCGTAGACGTCGCCTTCGTCCTCGATTTCGTTCAGGTTCTCGATTACCTCGAGCGGGGCGCCGCTGCGCACGGCGTAGTCGATGAGTTCTTCTTTCGTTGCAGGCCAGGGCGCGTCTTCGAGCTTCGAGGCCATTTCAAGTGTCCAGTACATATTTTTAGAGATTTAAAGTTTCCAAATTTGTCCGATTTTCTTCTTTTGGCGGGCAAAGATACGCAGAAATTTTAAATCTCGTATATGATTACCATAAAATTTCTTCGTTAGCAGTGGAAAAGTTGATTTTCCGGGCCAAAACGAAGAGGTAGTCGCTGAGGCGGTTTACGTAGGCCATGAGGCGCGGGTCCACCTCGGTCTCGTCTGCCAGGCGGCAGATGGCCCTCTCGGCCCGGCGGCAGACGGTGCGGCAGACGTGTGCCATGGCGGCGGCCCGGTTTCCGCCCGGGAGCACGAAGCCTCGCCAGGGTGGAAGCTCTTCCGAGACCTTGTCGATGGCCCGCTCCAGGGCTTCGATGTCGGCCTCGCCGATGCTTTGCCGGGGCTGGTGTGCCCCCTCGGTGGTGGTGGCCAGCCAGGCCCCGATGGTGAAGAGGTCGCGCTGCGACTGCACGAGACGTTGGCGCTCCTGCGTCGTTTCGATGTCGGCCAGCAGCAGGCCCAGCTGGGCGTTCAGCTCGTCGATGGTGCCGTAGGCCTCCAGCCGCAGGCATGTCTTGGCCACACGCTCGCCGCTGGCCAGCTGGGTGGTTCCGGTGTCGCCCTTGCGGGTGTAAATGTTGGATTTTTTCATCAGAAATTTACGATATAGTGTTGTCGGTTCAGACGCGGGTCGAAGAAGGCTATGCCGAGGTCGTAGAGGTCGAAGGTGACGGTGGCGGGCAGCTGGCCGAACCATTCGCGATGCTGGTGGAGGCGGTCGAGGAGGAGCACGCTGCCGGGGGCGAGGTGGGGGAGTACGGCGTCCGTGGGTTCGGCGAGCAGGAAGAGGGCCGTGCCCTCGGGCTGCGCGCTGCGCTCGAGGGTGGCGCGGCGGCATCCGGCCTGCAGGTATGGCTCGGCCAGCGGCATAGGCGTGGGCACCACTATCTGGCTGGGCTGCACGCGGTTGGCTATCCTGAGCAGCAGGTGGAGCGTGCGGCGCACTCGCCATCGCTCGCTCCAGCGGAGATGGCTGTCGAGCTCGGCGTAGGCATAATAGGGGAGCCGTTCGTAGACCACCTCGGTGAGGAAGCGGAAGGCGAAGGGCGAATGGACTCCGTAGCCGCAGCGGTGGCGGAAGCGCCGGAGCCAGACGAGGGGGTTGGTCAGGCGGTCCATACCGCGGACAAAGTTACGAAATATTTCCAGAAGTGCTGCGCGGAAGGAGAAAAATTATCCTCCATCGGCCCCATAGTTCATGGCGTTTTCACTCCCCCTCCTGCCTCCCCCTCTCCAAGGGGGAGAGTAGCTGCCATCAAAATTGCTCCCCGTGGAGAGGGGAGCTGTCCGAAGGACTGAGGGGAGCCCTCCAGCAAGTGCGGCCAAAATGGTTTAATGATTGATTTGAGTTTGCCCTGCGAGCCACATTGGTCCAAATAGGAAAAGTTGTGATGAAATCCTTACGTTTCGACCTTTCTGCTTTGCCGGAAAATTCATTCGCGTTCCCAACGGTTATGGGTTTTGCTCCACGCAACGTGGAGTTTTGGCCCACGCAACACGTTGTTCCGGCCCCAAGAACGCGTTCTTCTGGAGAAAATCCCGGGATGACGGGGAAAAATCGAATTTTGGGAGTGCTGATTATCAGTGTGTTTTGATTTTTGATTTTTGAATTTTGAATTGCGGCGCACCATGGCGCACCGAATCTAACCGTTCCTCACACCCGTTTTGAGGGGCCCTGGAAAGCGGTCGGAATTGCCGGTGGTAAGAAATGTTGAAGAAATGCGTCTCCCGCGACGCGTCGCGATGCGTGGCACCGCATAAAATAGTGTCCGCCGATTTTGGAGAAAAGGCGGATTCTGCGTACCTTTGTGGAGATGAAAAAGTTGATTCGGAGTGTAATCCTCCTTCTCCTGGCCGTGGCGACGACAGCCCCCGGCCAGGCCCGGCGGCGCGAGCTGGCCGACTATGTGAATCCCCTCATCGGGGCCAGCACGAACATCTCGAAGGCCGGGGCAGCCCACGGTTTGGGAAAGACGTTCCCCGGCGCGGCCACGCCCTTCGGCATGGTGCAGGTGAGCCCCAACACCATCACGGGCGGCGACAACGGGCCCGGATACAGCGACGAACACCGCACCATCGAGGGCTTCGCCATGACGCAGATGAGCGGCATCGGCTGGTATGGCGACCTGGGCAACTTCCTGGTGATGCCCTCGGCGGGCGGCGAGCTGCAGACCATCGCCGGGCGCGAGGACGGCTCGCTCCGAGGCTATCGCTCGGCCTACGACAAGCAGTCGGAGACGGCCCGCGCCGGGTACTACAGCGTGCGGCTCACCGACCCCGACATCCTCTGCGAATGCACCGCCACGCCCCACTGCGGCTTCCTGCGCTTCACCTTCCCCGAGAACGAGCGCTCGCGCATCCAGGTGGACCTGGCCCGCCGCGTGGGCGGCACGTCGACGGAGCAGTACGTCGAGGTGCTCGACGAGCACACCCTCCGCGGCTGGATGCGCTGTCTGCCCGAAGGCGGCGGATGGGGCAACGGCGACGGCAAGGCCCGCTACACCGTGCATTTCTACGCCACGCTGAGCCGTCCGCTTGCCGACTACGGCTTCTGGAGCGCCGACATCCCCGACGGTGCCGACCGCCATCGGCAGAGCGTCACCAGCACCGAATACCTCCAACGCGTGGCCCAGGCACGCCGCATCAAGGGCCAGACCCGCCTCGAGGGCCGCCACATTGGCTTCTACACCGAGTTCCCCACCCGCCAGGGCGAGCAGGTGGAGATGCGCGTGGGCATCTCGTTCGTCGACATGGACGGCGCCCGGCGCAACTACGAGGCCGAGGCCGCCCGCCTCAGCTTCGAGAAGGCCGAGCGCCAGACCCGCCGCCGATGGAATCGCGAACTGGCCCGCGCACAGGTGGATGGCGGCACGGAGGACGAGCGCACCATCTACTACACCGCCCTCTACCACACGATGATAGACCCCCGCCTCTATGCTGACGTCGACGGCCGATACGTGGGCGGCGACTACGAGATTCACCAGACGGGGAGCCGCTTCGCGAAGCGCACCATCTTCAGCGGCTGGGACGTCTTCCGCAGCCAGTTCCCCCTGCAGACGCTCATCAACCCCCGCATGGTGAGCGACATGATCAACTCGCTCGTCACGCTGGCCGACGAGAGCGGCCACGGATACTACGAACGCTGGGAGTTCCTCAATGCCTACAGCGGTTGCATGATAGGCAACCCGGCCCTGCCCGTCATTGCCGACGCCTATGCCAAAGGCGTGCGCACGTTCGATGCCCGCCGGGCCTACGAGATAGGGCTCGAGACGTCGCGCCGGATAGGTCAGGGGCCGCAGGGTTACACCCCGGGCGGCGAGAGCATCTCGCGCACGCTCGAGCTGGCCTACTCCGACTGGTGCACCGGCCGGCTGGGTCAGATGCTGGGCGTGGCCGGTGCCGACAGCATGGTGGCGAAGGGCCAGGCCTATCGTCGCATCTTCGACCCCCAGGTGGGATGGTTCCGCCCGCGCCAGGCCGACGGCTCGTGGATTGCCTGGCCCGAGAATGCCCGCACGCGCGAGCTCTACGGCTGCGTCGAGTGTAACCCCTACCAGCAGGGATGGTTCGTGCCCCACGACGTGGAGGGCATGGTCGGCCTGATGGGCGGGCGCGAGAAGGTGCTCGCCGACCTGAACGCCTTCTTCGACCACACGCCCGAGAACTTCCTCTGGAACCAATACTACAACCATGCCAACGAACCCGTCCACGCCGTGCCCTTCCTCTTCAACCGCCTGGGTCAGCCCTGGAAGACGCAGCAGTGGACGACGACCATCTGCCGCAAGGCCTATGCCAACCGCGTGGAGGGCCTGGTGGGCAACGAGGACGTAGGGCAGATGTCGGCCTGGTACGTCCTGGCCGCCTCGGGCCTGCATCCCTACTGCCCCGGCCAGACGCGCATCGAGCTGACCAGCCCCCTCTTCGACCGCGTGACGTTCCGCCTCGATCCCGATTACTACAAGGGACGGAAGTTCGTCATCAAGGCTTACGACAACAGCCCCACGAACAAGTACATACAGCGGGCACGCCTCAACGGGCGGCCCTATAACCGCTGCTGGCTGGACCACGCCGACATCGTGGCGGGCGGCACGCTGGAGCTCTTCATGGGCCCCCAGCCGAACACCGACTTCGGAGTGGGCGAGTGACGCCCGCTACATATTTTTCAGCCCCTCGAGGTCGGGCGAAAGAAAAAATGTCGTACATTTGTAGACGTCAAGCAAAAAAATAGGATACGACTATGAGCAAAGGAAAGAACCGACCGCGCCCCGCAGCCGCCGCTGCTCCGGCGAAGCCCGTGGCGCCCAAGGCACGCCGCGAGTGGCGCCTGCCCGTGATGTTCCTCTTCTTCGTGGCAACATGGGTGTGGGCTGCGGCCTACTATGGCCCCGTCATGCGCATCTGCCGCGAATACAGCTTCTGGGTGGCCAACCCCGAGCAGATGAAGTTCGTGCTCGACCTCGAGGGCGGCTGGCTCTGGTATGTGGGCCGCATGTTGTTGCAGACGTTCCGCTATCCGTGGCTCGGCGGACTGCTGCTGGCTGCGCTGCTCAGCCTGAGCTCGTGGATGCTGGGCACGCTCCTGCGGCTGGCTCCCCGCTGGCGCTGGCTGCAGTATGTGCCGGCCCTGGCCTACATGGGGTGGATGACCTATTCGGGGCTCGACCTCTTCTTCGAGTCGGAGACGGGCCGCGTCGTGGGCCTTCCCACGCTGGCCTTTGTCCTGCTGGTGCTGGCCAGCCTCTGCGCCGCTGCCGTCCGCTGGGGGCGCCCCGTGCTCATCGAGAGCGGACAGGGTGCCCTGCGCAGCCTGGCTGTCATCGGCGTGGGCTTCCTCTGCCTCGTCGGCTTCAACCAGTGGCAGCGCCCCTACGTCAAGGTCATCTCCGAGATGATGATAGCCCAGTATAACCAGGACTGGGGCAAGGTGCAGAAGATTGCCCGCTCGCAGGGCGACATGAGCAACCGCCCCATGGCCGCCTACTATGCCATCGCGCTGGTCCACACCGACCAGATTGTCGACCGGCTCTACGACATCCGCTTCGAGTATGACACCCTCCACGTCCACGGCTACGACGGCGCCAAGAACACGGCCGTGGCCTTCTATCTGCCCGAGGGCAGCTACCACGGCGGCTTCATGCTGGCCTGCATCCATCAGTGCATGGAGCAGATGGTCATGTCGGGGCCTTCCATGCGCCTGCTCCACCTCTCCATCAAGGCCGCCCTCATGCGTGGCGAGTGGGAACTGGCCGAGAAATACTTCCGCATCCTGGAGGACGTGCCCTTCGAGCGCGACTTCATCCAGAAGTACCGCCCCATGGTGCGCCACATGGACCGTGTCAATGCTGACCCCGAGATGGCCAAGATACGCCTAACGGAGCCGCTCCACGACAGCTACGAGAACATGTATCAGTCGCCCACCTTCCTGGGCTACAACCTGCGCCTCACCGAGGGTCGTAGCATCAATGCCCTCTACAACAGCCTGGCCGTCTGTCTCTACACCAAGCTGCTCAACGACTTCGTCTATCGCCTCGATGCCCTGCGCGGCACCATGCCCCCCGAGAACATTGCCGACGGCATCCTGCTGGCCACGAACAACTATCCCGGCCTGGACAAGAACTTCCAGAACATGAACCTGCGCCAGCCGCGCATCCAGGGCTTCATGAACGTCATCCAGCCCTACATGCAGAGCCGCGCCGAGCACGCCGCCGAGCTCTTCCCCCGCTATCGCGGCTATTATCCTTATTATTATTTCTTCGAGAACCTCAGAGCCACCAATGCCTCGCAGAAGGGCTACGTCTCCTCAAGCGCCGGCATCAACTAAAGCGAGCGAAACAGTATGAAAAAGTATCTCCTTCTCCTGCCCCTCCTGCTGCTGGTCACCGCCTGCAGCAAGCCGACGGCCCAGGTGCCCGACACCTTCGCCGAGAGCAAGCGCCAGGCCATCATCTATCCCGACTATAAGGACGTGGTCATCCCGCCCAACATAGCGCCGCTCAACTTCATGCTCACCGACACGGTGAAGGCCGTGGTGGCCAGCCTGAAGGGCAGCGACGCCGAGCCCCTCGTCGTGGGCGGAGGCAGCGACGGCAAGGTGGAGATAGACTCCACCGCATGGCGCGCCCTCCTGAAGACCAACCGAGGCGGCGACATCGACGTGAACCTCTATGCGCAGACCGACAGCGGATGGGTCCACTTCCCCTCGTACAAGCTCACCGTGGCCCCCGACGACATCGACCCCTTCCTGAGCTATCGCCTCATCGAGCCCGGATATGAGCTCTATCGCCAGCTGGGGCTCTATCAACGCAACCTGACCAACTGGGACGTCCGCACCATCTACGAGAACAACCGCAAGTACGACGATGCCCACAACCATTGCATCAACTGCCACAACTATCGCAACTACAGCACCGACGACATGCTCTTCCACGTGCGTGCCATGCACGGAGGCACCATCATCATCCACAAGGACGAGGCCCACAAGGTGCAGATCAAGGACTCCACCATCGTCACCTCGGGCGTCTATCCCTCGTGGCACCCCAAGGAGCGGCTCGTGGCCTTCAGCACCAACCGCACGGGCCAGACCTTCCACGTCTATCATCCCGAGAAAATCGAGGTGGTCGACGAGGCCAGCGACTTGCTGCTCTACGATGCCGAGAAGAACGAAGTGAAGCACATCCTGCGCTCGCGCGACCAGCTGGAGTCGTTCCCCTGCTGGTCGCCCGACGGAAGCCGGCTCTACTATTGCAGTGCCGACATCTCGAGGTTCATCGACCTCTCGCAGCCCGACAGCATCGTGCGCGGATACGTGGTCGGCATGAACGACAGCCTCTTCTACGACCTCTTCAGCCTCGACTTCGACCCCTCGACGCGCACCTTCGGCCCCCCGCGCGTCGAGGTG
>CAMJRQ010000057.1 GCA_946408305.1 uncultured Prevotellaceae bacterium | reverse complement strand
TGGACGAAGTTGGTGTCCTGATACTCGTCGACGAGCAGGAAGCGGAAGCGCTCCTGATACTTGGCGAGGACGTCGGGATGGTCGCGCAGGAGGGTGAAGGTGTGGACGAGGAGGTCGTCGAAGTCCATGGCGTTGGCCTGGCGGAGGCGCTCCTGATAGCGGCGGGCGATGTCGGGGAGCGCGGGGAGCGAACCGTCGCGCGGGCGGTCGACGGGCAGGCTGAGGCAGTTCTTGGCATGGCTGATGCGGGCGGCCAGGGCCGAGGCTTTGTACTGTTTGTCGTCGAGCTGCATCTGGCGAACGATGTTGTGCAGGAGGCTCTTGGCATCGTCTGCGTCGTAGATGGTGAACTGGGGGGTGAAGCCAATGGACGGGGCCTCGACGCGCAGGATGCGGGCGAAGATGCTGTGGAAGGTTCCCATCCAGAGCTGCGCGGCCTGGGCCTGCCCCACCTGGCGGCCGATGCGTTCCTGCATCTCGCGGGCGGCTTTGTTGGTGAAGGTGAGGGCCAGAATCTGCCAGGGCTGATAGCCGTGCTGCAGGAGGTGGGCTATCTTGTGGGTGAGGACGCGCGTCTTGCCACTGCCGGCTCCGGCAATGACGAGCGAGGGGCCTTCGCAATATTCGACGGCAGCCTGCTGAGCGGGGTTGAGTTCACTCGGCATCGGGCTGCAGATTGTTGATGTCGATGATGTGGAGCTGGAGGGCACGGGTGACGAGGCGTGTGGCATTGATGCCCACGCGCTCCGAGGCCGGGAAGAGGCGGCTGATGAGGTCGGCCTGGCGCTTCTCGAGGCTCTTGGCACCGAAGGGCATGCGGCGCAAAGCGGAAATCTGGTCCTTGGTGTAGCCGAGGGCAAGGTGGCGCAGGAAGCGCTCGTCGTACTCGTCAATCTCGTATTCGATGAGGGCATCGGACTGCTGGCTCTCGGCGCTGACCAGATTCTTGAAGCGCTGGATGATTTTCTCGAGGATGGGCTCGTTGAAGACGAGATGGCGTCCGTGCATGACGAGCATCACATCGTCGCGCTGCAAGAGGTTGCCGGTCTTCAGGATGATGCCGTCGGCTCCGGCATTGAGCACCTCGACCCAGAGGCGCTCGTTGAGCACCTCGCCGGTGAAGATGAGGATGCGGAGCGAGGAATAGCGGCTGCGCAGCTGGCGGCAGATGTCGACCCCCACCGTGGTGCTGCCGCCCAGACCGAGGTCGAGGAGGACCAGGTCGGGGACATCCTGCCGCAGGAGCTTCCAGAACTCGCCCTCGTTGCGGGCCGTGCCGATGATTTCGGCTTCGGGAATGTCGGAACGGAAGATTTGCTCGGTGCCTTTCAGTTCGAGCATTACGTCTTCGACGATGATTACTTTGAATGGTTCCATATTCTTAAGAGATGGTTTGGCTTAGTAACGTGAATCTTACGAGGAGTTCCTCGCCCTGCCGCTCGGCATGGAGACGGAGGCCGGGCATGCCGCAGTGGGCATCGTGCTCCTTGATTATCTGGCGCGCGATGAGGCGCGGGATGGAGCTGTCGCCGGGGCCGAACATGTCCTGCACCTCGTCGTCGGAGGGCGACGGGCGAGAGAACGAGAGCGTGAAGAGGACGATGCCCTGCCGGAGCTCGGCAGCGATGCGCAGGGCCGACGAACCGGGCAGGAAAGCGCTGAGCAGGGAGTCGAGGAGCGTCGGCAGGAGGGAGCGGTCGGCCATGACACGGAGGCCGGGCGCCGCAGAAAAGGTGAGGGGAAGCTCGGGATGCCGACGGCGCTGAGCGGCCGAGAACTCGTCGAGCAGGGAGAGGACGTCGAGCGTCTGCCGGCGGAAGGTGTTCTGCTCGAGCTGTCGCTCAGCCTGATGGTAGAGGATGAGATAGACATCGTGATAGTAGCGAAGCAAGTCGGAAAGCTCCTGCAGCGCGTCGGCCGGGGCGTCGTCCTGTAGCATGCGGTCCACCATCTGCCTTGCCCGGGCAGGATAATACATCGTCTCGTGCTTGATGGTGCTCAGCGCGTTGTCCAGAATCTGGTTCATCACATAGAGGCGGTCTTCCTCGAACGAGGTCCTGCTGCGCTGGTCTTCGGCCTGGAAAAGCTGGTCGAGCTGGCGGCGCACCGTCTCGTTCTGCTCCGCAATGTGGTCCAAGACGGCATGGCAGGGGGCTGAAAGGGGCGAGGCAGGGTCGACGGTCTGGTCGATGATTTGGTGGTAGCGGGGCGGCTCGGAAGCGAAAGTGTCGGCCTCGGCCTGCTGCTGGAGGAGGGCGAGCTGCGAGGTGGCGTAACGCTGAATGTTCTGCTGCGTCAGCTGACGGAACGCGGCGAACGTCTCGGAGAGGTCGTCGAAGAGCTGCTTCGAGAGGAGGCGGCGGCGCAGATAGAGCAGATAGAAAAGCACCAGGGCTGCAAGGGCGAAGAAGATGAGCATCAGATAGAGCAGGATGCCGTTGCGATGGAGCTGCTCGATGCGGTCGGAATAGGCGGCGATGGAGTCGTCTTGCGTGAAGAGCTTGTGGAGGCGGACACACTCATCGTTGCTCTGCCGATAGACGTCCCACTGATGAGTGGCCAGCGCTGCCACGGCTATCTCGTTGTGAATCAGCACAACGTAGGACGTGTCGAAAGGTTCCTCGAGCTGCGAGAGGAAGCGCTCTCCCAGGCGAAGCGAGGCATCGTAGCGGCCGGCGACGTTGTAGCTGTATAGCGAGTCGTAGACCTCGGCGTCATCTATGGCGCGGGAGGGCAGGGCGAACAGGAGGGCCATCAGCGAGAGGACGAGAGGCAAGCGGAACCAGAACCGGCTGCCGTGGCCCAGCTGGCTGCTGACACCGAACTGGCAGACATCGAAGAGGGGCGACGTCTTGCGGTACTTCTGAATGATGCCCTTGCAGTTCATTATCCCGAAGCCGAACCCCTTGGACTGGCCTGGCTGCCCGATTTCCGAAGCATCGTAGACCTTGCTGCCGTTGAGCGTGGCACAGTCCTCCTCGCTCAGACCCACACCGCTGTCGCTTACCGAGATTTCGGCGTACTGCGCTGTGGAACTTACCTCAATCCGCACTTCCCCACCCTCGGGCGTAAACTTTCGCGCATTATCCGAGAGGGTGTTTATCATGAAGAGTGTCAGCGCCTTGTCGGCCTTCACCTGAACCGTAGTTTCGGGCAGGACGAGGCGGATTCCGCGGCTCTCGAAGGTCTGCCGCGAGAGGGCGAGCAGGTTGATAATGTCTTGGAGAGGGAAGGTGGTTACGTGGAGCGTGAGACGACCTTGCGACATCTTGATCCAATCAGTGAGCAGACCGTTGATGCGCATTATCTCATCGGCCAGCTCGCCCACGTACTGCAGGCGTTCGGCATCGGCCCGGCCTGCGTCCTTCATCTTGTCCACTTCCGCCATCATGCGGTCGAGATAGGGAACGATGGAATAGACCATGCTCACCTTGGCGCGCCGCTCGATGTTGCCGGCCTTGTAGTCCTCGAGGTGGAGGCGGCTTATGTTGGTCTGGTCCTCGATGAGCTCCTGCTCGTCGGAAAGTTTCGAACACACCTCGTGGGCGACCGTAGCCAGCCGCGAGAACTCGTCGGTCGTTTCGTAGGAAGCCAGACGGGCCAGGTGGTTCTGCTGCCCCGACTTCATCCGTCTCACAAAGAGGAAAGCCAGGAAAGCCGTCAGCAGGATGAGCAGCGCAAGGGCAACGGTGCTGGTCTTGATGCGCAGCAATTCGCGTTTCAGGTCCGCAATTCGCGTCTCTGACTCAAGGTTTTGTCGGTATTGGTCGAGCAGGTCGAGATAGACATTGCGGTTCTCGTCGGAGAGTGGTTTATTGCCCAGAGCGCTGTAGGCCATGCTGAGTTTCTCGCGGATGCCGGCCATCCAGGGATTCACCGTCAGCCGGTGTTCGCGCTGCTGCTCCTTGACTATCGAGAGCGCGTGGAGGAAGGCCTGGAGAGCCTGTTCGTATTCGCCTCGCTGGAAGAAGAGCTCACCGAGCGTGCGGTAGGCACAGGCCGTCTGGTAGCGGTCTTTTCCATCCTCAAAGAGCTGGATGGAGCGGCGAATCATGCGCAGGCTGAGCGAATCGACGGGCAGGCCGGGGACCAGACGTTCTGAGAGGAAACGAAAGTCATCGGGCGCATAGAGACAGACCACGCTGAGGCGAGCCGAATCGGACAGCATCGTGGCCAGAGACTGCAGGGCGTTGGCTTCAAAATAGGGATAGCGGCCAGCAGCGAGGGTGTCGGTGAGAAACAGGTGGCCGAACTCGGTGCGCGTCACCTCATCGGGCCGTCCTTCGACGAGTCCGCCGCTGCCCAGCATGTAGTTGTAGTTGAGCCACTGGGCCGTGTCGCGATGATCGTCGACATAGAGGGCTGCCTGCTGAATCTCGCTCATGGCAGCCGAATCGAGCCCAAGGTAATAATAGTAAGTGCTGGCCACGATGTGGAGCTCCGAGCGAGCATAGTCGATGATACTCTGATAATGGGGGGAGACGCTGTTGTAACCTTTGTCGGCCCGGCTGAGAATGCGCAACGCCTGGTTGCGGTGGCGGAAGAAGGCTTCGCCATTGCCCACTCGCTGGGCTATCTTCATGAAGAGGACATGAGCCGAGAGAAGGTGAAACTGATTCTTCGACTGCCGCTCCACCTCGGCGAGCAAATCCAGGGCCGCCTCAAAATCCATCTGCTGATAGCGGACGAAGGCCTTGTTGATGCGCGCATCTGCCCAGGCATCGGAGTTCGTCGTAGCCAGCGCTTCGGCCTGTTCGGCATAGTGGAGGGCGCTGTCGATGTCGGCGTAGCGCGCTCTGTAGGAAAGTTCGTTCAGACGCTCGGCCCGCTCAAAATCCCCTCCGGCCTCGCGTTGGCAAGCCGCGAAAGCCAGGAGCAGGAGCAACATTCCAGAGAGGTGTTTCATGCGAGGGCAAACGTCTTAATCATTAAAAACGCGCAGCCAGGAAGACGGCGTTGAAAGCAATGTAAAGCAGCGTGGCGGCAAGTCCCACTCGCAACCAGAGGAGGTCGGAGATGAGATAGCCCGAGGTGGTGTAGGCCGAGCTGTAGTACGTGCGGGGCGCAACGAGCCAACGGTTCAGCAACGAATAGAGCAGATAGACCACGACGCCGGAGAGTATGCCGAAGAGCATGCCCACGGCAATGTCGAGGGGCGAATGCACTCCCAGGTAGAGCCGGCTCGCGCTGCTGGCCAGGGGAAAGAGGCAAAGCACGGCGGCGGCGCTCCAGGAGCGGAACAGCAGGGAGAGGAAGATGGCCAGTCCGAAGGTGTTGGCCGCATGGCTCGAGAAGAAGCCATAGGGCCCGCCGCGGTAACCGTCGACGATATCAACGAGCGCAGCCGTCGCAGGGTCGTGCGTGGGCCGCAGAATGTGAAAGTAGGGCTTACACAATCCGCTCGCCACCTGGTCGGTCAGCACCACCAGCAGCGCCAGCATCGTCACCAGCACAAGCGATTGGCGCCAGGTGTTGTTCTTGAGGATGATGTAGAGGACAACAAGCAGGAAGGGAAGCCAGGTGAGCGTGCGCGTCACGGTCCACATCGCTCCGTCGAGATAGAGCGAGTCGGAACCGTTCGCAAGGAAAAAGAGCCGCCGGCCCCAATCCGAAATAAACATCAACTGACTATACACTGGTTATTATTAAGGTTTAGAGATTAAGGGCCTCACTACCACCCTCCCAAAGGGAGGCTTATCTTCTTATCGTTTCTTCCCTCCTCTGGAGGGGCTGGGGGAGGTTCCGGAGGGAGGGGTTAAATTTTCTCCATCACACTGCGTTCTATCCACCCCACCTTTCCGTCGGCAATCTGCACCTCGCACCAATCCTTCATCGTATTGTCGCGGATTTCCACCCGTGTGCCTTCGTGGAGCACGAACAGGTCGTTTCCGCTCTCCGAAGGGGTGCTCTTCACGTTGACCGACGAAGCCACGATGATGGCGCTGAGCCGATGCTCGAGGGCCGACTTCTGGCTGCAAGCGCACACGTTGCCAAGTACGGCCAGCAGGAAGAAGATCAGCGCAGCATAGAACCCCGTCTTGCGCAGCACCGTCCGGCCCGAGAAGAGGAACAGACAGAACGCCAACAGGGCCGCCACGAAGAGCGCCAGGCAGACCGCGGCCCACTGATGCTGGCCGAACATCTGGACGAGCGAGTGGAACAGGGCCGTGAAGAACATCTCGTGGCGAGGCGCAATGCGGTCGATGGTCTTGCTGCGCGCCAGCTCAAGGTTGAAGCGGACGTCCTTGTCGGAAGGGCTGAGCTGGGCAGCACGCTCGAACCACAGCACGGCGTGAGCCATGTCGTCGAGCCGATAATAGCAGCACCCCAGATTGTAGCAGACATCGGTCGTACGAACAGTGTCGGCCAAGGAGGAATATATCTTTACAGCCTCGTCGTAGTTTTCGGCCGCATAGAGGCTGTCGGCTTGCTGCTTCATCGAGTTGAGTTCCTGCGCCCTCGCCGAAAGAGGCAAAGCCAAGATTATCAGCAGGATGGAGAATCCGGCAAGAGCGCGGCGCGAAAGTGTTAAAAATGCAACGTGTTGTTCGGGCCGATACAACGTGTTGCTCGGGCCGATACAACGTGTTGCTCGGGCCGATGCAACGTGTTGTCTTCCGCCGTCCTTCGCTTGCCTTTCGCTCCAGGCTCCTGCGAGGATGGTGAAAATCTTATACAGAGTACGTATCAATTGCTTTTTCTTCATCGTCAGTCTTCTTCGGGTTTAACTATGATTTTCTGATGGCCGCGTCGAGCTTGTTAATTACCTCGGTGGCCTCCTCGAATATCTTGTCCATGGTGGCATTGGGGTCGCCGGGCGCATACTGGGCAAACTCGCATTCGCCGAGCACGTCCATGAAGTTCTTCACAAGCGTCTCATCCACCTGTTTGGACTGGAGCAGTTCCTGCACGTTGTCCTTGCTGAGTTCAGTATTGGGCAGGTTCAGCTTGTCTCCGGCGTAACCCAGCAGGGCGTGCATCACTTCGTCGTAGAAGGCGCGGCTGTTGCCTTGCTTCATCAGTTTGGCCGCGTTGCGCAATCGTTTGGTGGCAGCCTTGCCGGCCTTCTTGCGGCGCAGGTTGGCCAGATTGGCGTTCTCGCGTGCAAGACGGCGGAAGAGGGCCAGCACGCCGAGGAAAAGGGCCAGGGCAAGCGCATGAAGCAGCCAGTAGCGCCCAGAGCCGAATGTGAACCCGTCGGACGAGAAAGCCCGGAGCGGCGACTGTCGGATGTAGCGGATGTCATTGCTCAGCACTTTCAGGTCCTCCTGCTCGGGGGCTGCTACGACGGTGCGTCCCTTGGCCTTGGCCACGTCAATCTTGAACGAGTCGGTCTGCACGGTTACGTAGCGAGCCTGTTCGGGGTCGAAATAGCTGTACTGGACGGGAGGGATGGAATACTGGCCTGCGTGGCGAGGCACAACGACATAGTCGAAAACCTTGTTGCCCTTGGCCCCTGCGGTGGTATAGGTGGTCTTGTCGGTGGTCTTGGGGTCATAGACCTCGAAGTCGGCGGGGAAGACGATGCGGGGCGAATCAAGCAGCTTCATGTTACCCTG
>CAMJRQ010000056.1 GCA_946408305.1 uncultured Prevotellaceae bacterium | reverse complement strand
AGGTGCCCATCATCTTCATGACGGCGCGCGACAGCGAGGAGGACACGCTGCACGGATTCGGCCTGGGGGCCGACGACTATGTGGCGAAGCCTTTCTCGGTGCGCCAGCTGATGGCCCGCGTCAAGGCCGTCTTGCAACGGGCCGGAGGTAGCGTCCAGGCGGACGCAAAACTGGTGAGCTTCGGGCCGCTACGGATGAACCTGGCCGACAAGTCGGCGCAAATGGGCGACGAGGCGTTGCAGCTGACGCGGACGGAGTTCCAGATGCTGCACTTCTTTCTGACGCACCAGGGCGAGGTGTTCTCGCGGCAGCAGTTGCTCGAGCGCATCTGGCCCAGCGACGTGATTGTGACTGAGCGCACCGTGGACGTCAACATCACTCGGCTGCGCAAGAAGCTGGGCCCGCTGGCTTCGCATCTTACTTCGCGCCAGGGCTACGGCTACGTCTGGCGGGGGCAGGAGGCAGCGGATTAGGGAGTTCCACGCAGAGAGCAGAACGAGATACGGGCATGAAACGGCTGACCGAAGGACGGAAGATGTTTGCGAGCGTGATGGTGATTTTCATCGTCTATGCCACGTTCTTCATCCTCTTCGAGGACTATGACCGCCACGTCATCCAGCCGCTCACGGACCAGGCCGACTGGCATCTGCTGGGCTTCTCGCTCGGGGTGATGGCGCTCCTGGTTTTCCTGCTCCACCGCTACGCTCGCAGCATGGACCGCCGCATTGACCGCGAACAGGCCCTGCGGGAAAACGAGATGCGCCGACAGCTGACGCAGAACATCGCCCACGAGCTGAAGACGCCCGTGGCCAGCATTATGGGCTTCACCGAGACGCTACTCGACAATCCGCAGATGACCGCGGAGATGCAGCACGATTTCATTCGTCGCTCCCACGAACAGGCCATCCGCCTTTCGGGCCTCCTGCAGGACATCTCGACGCTGAACCGCATCGACTATGCCCCGGAAATGATTCAACGGGAGCGAACCGACCTGGTGGAGCTCGTCGACGAGATAAAGACGGAAGTGAGCCACCAGCTCGACGAACGACGGATGGCGTTCCGCTGCAACCTGCCGGCCGAAATCCCGGTCTCGGGCAACCGGCAGCTGCTCTACAGCGCCCTGCGGAACCTGGTGGACAATGCCATCAACTATGCCGGTAACGGAACGAAGATAGAACTCGCGGCCCAGCGGCGCGGTTCGCTGTGGCACTTCACATTCAGCGACAACGGCGCCGGCGTAGCGGCCGAACATCTGCCCCACCTCTTCGAACGGTTCTACCGCATCGACAAGGGCCGCAGCCGGCAGATGGGCGGCACAGGGCTCGGGCTGGCCATCGTGAAGAACGCCATCCAGCTGCACGGCGGCACCATCGAGGCCCGACTGCCGACCGAAGGCGGACTTGCCTTCAACTTCACCCTGCCAGCCCTCCCTTAATCAATGTTGAAATGTTAATATCTAATCACTAATCTCAAATCCCAAAAGTTATGTTTGAAGGACAACCAAAGGGCCTCTGGGCTCTGGCATTTGCCAACACCGGCGAGCGATTCGGTTATTACACGATGCTGGCCGTCTTTGCCCTCTTCCTGGGCGAGAACTTCGGATTCTCGGCCGGAACGGCATCCGAGATTTACACCTGGTTCCTGACACTGGTCTATTTCCTGCCGCTGCTGGGAGGCATGGCCGCCGACCGCTGGGGCTACAGCCGCATGGTGGTCACCGGAATCTTCATCATGTTTGCGGGCTATCTGCTGCTGGCCATCCCGATGGGCGGAGGCACCGTGGCTGCCATTGCCATGGGCGCTGCGCTGCTTCTGGTGAGCCTGGGAACGGGACTCTTCAAGGGCAACCTGCAGGTGATGGTGGGCGACCTCTACAACGATCCCAAGTTTGCGCAGAAGCGCGACTCGGGCTTCTCGCTCTTCTACATGCTCATCAACGTGGGCGCTCTCTTCGCTCCCACCGCCGCCATCAAAATCATGGAGTGGGCGCAGACGAGTCTGGGCTATTCGAAGGCAGATTCCTACCACTTTGCCTTTGCCGTGGCCTGCGTCTCGGTGATTGTCTCCATCCTGATTTACTACCTTGGCAAGCACACATTCCGCCAGGTGCTGACGGTCAAGAAGGAGAAGGCCGCTTCGCAGGAGCCCGTCGCCGAGATGTCGAAGTCCGAGACGCGCGAACGAATCGTCTGCCTCTGCCTGGTCTTTGCCGTCGTCATCTTCTTCTGGATGGCCTTCCACCAGAACGGACTGACGCTCACCTGGTTTGCCGATGAGTTCACGGCCCGTTCGTCGAGCGGCATCCAGTCGATGCTCTTCGATGTGACGAACCTCGTGGCCGTCATCATCATGGTCTACGCCCTCTTCTCGCTCTTCCAGAGCGCTACGGGCCGCGGCAAGGCCATCTCGGCAGTGGTGATTGCCGCCTGCTGCTGTTTCCTGGGCTACAAATACTCCACGCTGCCCGCCAGCATCGACGTGGCCGCTCCCATCTTCCAGCACTTCAACCCCTGCTTCGTCGTGCTGCTCACTCCGGTCAGCATCGCCCTCTTCGGCTGGCTGGCCAAGAAGGGCAAGGAGCCCAAGGCCCCCGTCAAGATTGGACTGGGAATGCTCGTGGCTGCCGCAGCCTATCTGCTGATGACCCTTTCCTGCATCGGGCTGCCTGCCACCGACCACCCCAACCATGTGGCCGACACGACGCCCAACCTGCTCGTCTCCACCTACCTCATCCTCACCTTTGCCGAGCTGCTCCTCTCCCCCATCGGCATCTCGTTTGTCACCAAGGTGGCACCGCCCAAGTATCGCGGAATGATGATGGGCGGATGGTTCGTGGCCACGGCGCTGGGCAACAAGCTCGTCTCCATCCCCGGCCACATGTGGGACATGCCGCTCCCCGTCGTCTGGGGCACGCTGATGGGCATCTGCCTGCTTGCCGCCCTCTTCATCTTCTCGATTATCAAGAAACTGAACCGCGTGGCCTGACCCCCGACCGATGAGGAAGCCGCCGCCACTCTGGATAGCATGCGTGCCACTGGTCTTTCTGGTGGCACTCATTGCTTCCGCCGTGGCTGTCTTCGGCGACGAGACTCTCTCGGGAGCCAGCCAGATAGCCCTGCTCACGGCCACCGCTCTCTGCGTTTCGCTCGGTCTGGTGCTGCGACAGCTTTCGTGGGCCGACTTCGAGGAGATGGTCCGGAGGCGCATCGGCGACATTGCAGTGGCCCTGCTCATCCTGCTCCTCATCGGAGCCCTGGCCGGCTCGTGGATGGTGGGCGGCATCGTCCCCACCTTTATTTATTACGGACTCGAACTGCTCAGCCCGCGCTGGTTCCTGGTCGGTTCGTGTCTCATCTGTGCCATCGTCAGCGTCACGGTGGGTTCTTCCTGGACCACGGTGGCCACCATCGGAGTGGCCCTCATGGGCATCGGTATGGCGCTGGGCGTTCATCCCGGATGGGCGGCCGGCGCCATCATCAGCGGAGCTTATTTCGGCGACAAGGTGTCGCCCCTGAGCGACACCACGGTGCTGGCCAGCAGCGTGGCCGGGACGCCGCTCTTCACCCACATCCGCTACATGATGCAGACCACCATCCCCACCTTCCTCGTCACGCTCCTCATCTTCACCGCCCGCGGCATCGGTCTGGACGAGGCCGACACCTCGCAGGTCCTCTCCGTCCAGGCAGCCCTCGGCCACACCTTCCTCATCAGCCCCTGGCTCTTCGTCGTCCCCCTGGCCACGCTGCTGCTCATTGTGCGGCGCGTGCCCTCGGTGGCCGTCCTTTTCCTGTCCATCCTCATGGGCTGCGGCGCTGCCCTGCTTTCCCAGAGCCATCTGCTCGACCAGATAGCCACCACCGACGCTTCGCTCTTCGAGCGTCGCTTCCGCGCCATCCTCCTCGCCGTCTACGGAACCACGCGCCTCGAGACCGGTTCGCCCCTGCTCGACGAACTCGTCTCGACGAAAGGCATGGCAGGCATGATGGACACCATCTGGCTCATCATCTGCGCCACCATCTTCGGAGCCGCCATGACCGCCTCGCGGATGATTGAGAGCATCATGCTGAGCGTCGTCCGCCTGGTGCGCGGCACGCTCTCGCTCGTCGCCGGCACCGCCCTCACCGGCATCTTCCTGAACATCGTCTCGGCCGACCAGTTTCTGAGCATCATCCTGAGCACCAGCATGTTCCGCGACCTCTACCGAGAAGGCGGCTACGAGTCGCGCCTCGAAAGCCGCACCGTCGAGGACAGCGCCACCGTCACCAGCGTGCTCATCCCCTGGAACACCTGCGGCATGACGCAGAGCCGCGTCCTCGGCGTCTCCACCTTCCTCTACGCCCCCTACTGTTTCTTCTGCTATCTGAGCCCGCTCACGACCCTCCTCGTGGCTGCCACCGGCCTCGGCATCCGGCGTAAAGAAAAATCTCACGGCAGCAGCCCCTCCGTTCCCGTCCAAGCAGAATAAACACACTTTTCCGCCAGCTATTTTTAGACGTTTTCTCCAAGTTTTCTTCGAGATTTGGAGAAAGACCCTATTCCACCCTACCTTTGCAGCGAGAGAACGTTAAAAGATTACAAGGACTAACATTTAACATTAATTCGTTATGAGCACACAGAAGAAACTCCACCTCGAGACCCTCGCACTCCATGTTGGCCAGGAACAGCCCGACCCCGCTTCCGACGCCCGCGCGGTGCCCATCTATCAGACCACCTCCTACGTCTTCCGCAACTCGCAGCACGCGGCCGACCGCTTCGGGCTGCGCGACCCGGGCAACATCTACGGCCGCCTGACCAACTCCACGCAGGCCGTCTTCGAAGAGCGCGTGGCTGCCCTCGAGGGCGGCGTGGCCGGTCTGGCCGTGGCCAGCGGAGCCGCAGCCATCACCTACGCCCTGCAGAACGTACTCCTGGAGGGCGACCACCTCATCGCGGCCGACAATCTCTACGGCGGGTCCTACAACCTCATCACCCACACCCTCGCCGCGCAGGGCATCGCCCACACCATCGTCCATCTCAACGACCTCGCCGCGCTCGAAGCCGCCATCCGCCCCCAGACGAAAGTCATCTTTGCCGAGACGCTGGGCAACCCCAACTCCGACGTCCTCGACATCGACGCCGTCGCCCAGGTGGCCCATCGCCACAACCTCCTCCTCATCGTCGACAACACCTTCTCCCCCATCCTCTTCCGCCCCATCGAGCACGGAGCCGACGTCGTCGTCCATTCCGCCACCAAGTTCATCGGCGGCCACGGCAGCTCGCTCGGCGGCGTCATCGTCGATGCCGGACGCTTCGACTTCAAGGCGCACCCCGACAAGTTCCCCACCCTCGCGCGCCCCGACGCCTCCTACCACGGCGCCGTCTTTGCCGACGTGGCCGGGCCCGCAGCCTTCGTCACCCGCATCCGCGCCGTCCTCCTGCGCGACACCGGAGCCGCCATCAGCCCCTTCAATGCCTGGATTCTCCTCCAGGGCGTCGAGAGCCTGCCGCTGCGCATCGAGCGCCACACGCAGAACGCCCTCCGCGTGGTCGACTTCCTCAGCCACCATCCCCGCGTGGCCCGCGTCAACCACCCCGCCCTGCCCGACCATCCCACCCACCGTCTCTATCAGAAATACTTCCCCCAGGGCGGAGGCAGCATCTTCACCTTCGAGATACGCGGCACGCAGGACGACGCATGGCGCTTCATCGACCATCTGAAGATTTTCTCGCTGCTGGCCAACGTGGCCGACGTCAAATCGCTCGTCATCCACCCCTACACCACCACCCATTCGCAGCTCTCGCCCGCCGAGCTCGCCGAGCAGCACATCACGCCCACCACCGTCCGCCTCTCCATCGGCGTGGAGCACATCGACGACATTCTCGACGACCTCAGCCAGGCCTTCGACGCGCTGAATCAGTAACGACGGAGACCGAGCCGGCAAACGATGTTTTGTTTCGGTCGTTACATCGTGATGTAATCGTTTTACACCGTGGCGTAAAAGTTTTACACCACGGTGTAATTTTTGTGTAATAATGTGAAAACGGAGGAAGATGGGACGAGAGTTCAGCCCTCCACTTGCAGCCGTGCGAAGCGCAGGAGCAGCACCTTGACGCCGGCGTTCTGAAAGCGGATGGTGGCCTTGGCGTCGATGCCGCGACCCTCGACGGACTGCACCTCGCCGGGGCCGAAACGCGGGTGAACCACACGGGTGCCGGGGCTGAGCTGGGTGGCATCGGTCTGCGCAGCCGGAGCAACGGGCGACGAGGGTGGCACGGGCACCAGCCGGCGTGGCGCAGCAGCAGGAAGCGGGGGCGCCGAGAGGTTGGCAGGCGAGGGACGGCGGGTGCGCTCGGGGGCGCGGCCCTGATACTGGAGGTGGGAGGGGTCGAGCTCGTCGAGGAACCGCGAGGGGCGGCCGAACTCCATGCGGCCATAGATGTAGCGGCAGCGGGCGTAGCTGAGGTGGAGGCGGCGGCGGGCGCGGGTCATGGCCACGTAGAGCAGGCGGCGCTCTTCCTCGATGGCCCGCGGAGTGCGCTGCTCGAAGTCGCCGGGCAGGATGCTGTCTTCGAGCCCGACGACGAAGACGATGTCGAATTCGAGCCCCTTGGCCGAATGAATGGTCATGAGGGTGAGCTTCTCGGCGGCGTCGGAGGGGTCTTGGTCGACACCGGAGAGGAGGCTCACCTGCTGCAGATAGTGGACGAGGAGCGGGGGCTGGCCCTGCTCGGTCTGCTCGTCGACGAAGGCCGAGACGGCATTGATGAGCTCCTGGAGGTTCTGCTGCTTGGAGAGGTCGTCGGGCTCGGTGCCGCGCATGACGTCGGCCTGGATGCCGCTCTGTTGCAGGATGTGGCGCAGGAGGCTAAGGGCGTCGGTCTGGAGAGCCTGACTCTGGAAGTCGATCATCATGAGGCGAAAGGCGTCGAGCCGCTGCTGGGTGGCATGGGAGACGCCGCTCAGGTCGGGGCGCGAGAGCACATGCCAGGGGGAGAGGCCGTGGGCGGACGAGGCGGCAAGGATGCGCTGGAGGGTGGTCTGGCCAATGCCGCGGGCGGGATAGTTGATGATGCGGCGCAGGGCTTCCTCGTCGAGGGGATTGACGGCCAGGCGAAGATAGGCGATGACGTCCTTGATTTCCTTGCGCTCGTAGAACGACGTGCCGCCATAGAGGCGATAGGGCAGGCGGTGGGCGTTCAGGGCTTCCTCGAGGGGGCGGCTCTGGGCGTTGTTGCGATAGAGGATGGCTATCTGGCTGAGCGGCGTGTGACCTTCGCGCTGATAGCGCACGATGGTGCGGGCCACGCTCTGGGCCTCGTCGGTGTCGCTATAGGTGGGCGTGACGACGACGGGGGCGCCGAGGTCGTTCTGGCTGAAGACGTCCTTGGGAATCTGCTGCGTGTTGTGGTGAATGAGGCTGTTGGCGGCGGCCACGATGTGCTGGGTGGAGCGATAGTTCTGCTCGAGCTTGAAGAGGCGGGCCGAGGGAAACTGCTGCTGGAAATGGAGGATGTTGTCGAGGTTGGCCCCGCGGAAGCTGTAGATGCTCTGGGCATCGTCGCCGACGACGCAGAGATGCTGGTGCCGGGCGGCGAGGAGGCGG
>CAMJRQ010000055.1 GCA_946408305.1 uncultured Prevotellaceae bacterium | reverse complement strand
CCGCTGTTCACGTCCACCACGTGGAGGGCCTCGGTGTGTTCGATGATGAGGTAGGCTCCGTGCTTGTAGGAGACGGTGCGGCCGAACTCGGCCTTGATTTGTCGCGTGATGTCGAAGTTGTCGAAGATGGGCAGCTTGCCCTTGTAGTGCTTGACGACCTCGGTGCACTCGGGGGCGATGAGCGAGACATAGTCGCGCACCTCCTGGAAGACGTTCTCCTGGTTTACGTAGATGTTCTCGTAGCTGGGGTTGAAGAGGTCGCGCAGCAGGCCCACGGTGCGGCTCGTCTCTTCGTAGACGAGGGAGGGCAGTTCCTTGGCTCGCTGGGCGCGGCGGAGGGTCTCCTCCCAGCGGGAGTAAAGCACCTTCATCTCCTGGTCGAGCTCGGCCACGCGCTTGCCTTCGGCCACCGTACGCACGATGATGCCGCAGTTCTTGGGCTTGATGCTCTGGATGACCTGTTTGAGGCGCGAGCGCTCCTCGGCATTCTTGATTTTGCTGGAGACGGAGACGTTGTTGTCGAAGGGCATGAGCACGAGGAAGCGCCCGGGGAAGCTAATCTCGCAGGTGAGGCGTGGCCCCTTGGTGGAGATGGGCTCCTTGACAATCTGCACGAGCACTTCCTGGCCCTGCTTCAGCGTGGTCTGCACGCTCCCGTCCTTGGGCAGCTCGGGCTGGAAGGTGGATTTTGAGAATGGGAAGAGGTTCTTCTTGTCGCTGAGCACCTGACGGAGGTACTTGGCATAGGAATTGAACTGCACTCCCAAATCGAGATAGTGAAGAAAGGCATCGCGCTCGTGACCTACGTTCACGAAACAGGCATTCAGCCCGGGCATCAGCTTGTGTACCTTGGCCAAATAGATGTTCCCCACAGAGTAGGATTCGGCCTGGGCCTCCTCCTGATACTCCACCAGCCGCTTGTCCTCGGTCAGCGCGATGGCTATCTTCTGTGGTTGTACGTCGATGAATAGTTCACTCGTCATAATGTCTTTCTCTCGCTCTGATGATGTTCTTACAGAAACTGCCCGGTGGCTCCCAAAACAGTGCCGCCCGGGCAGTTCCCCCTGAGAAGTGATTTACTTGCTCTTGTGTCTGTTCTTTCTCAGTCTTTTCTTGCGCTTGTGCGTCGACATCTTGTGTCTTTTATGCTTCTTTCCGTTTGGCATAATTTTGGGGTTATTTATGGGTTAATACTCTGAAAATTCAGCTTTCGAACTGCAAAAGTACAGATTTTCTGCGAAACGTGAAAGCGTTTGAGGCTATTTTTGAACAAAAAAGGTGTCATTCCTGCATTTTTCGGCCCCATTCCAAATTATTTTCGTATGTTTGCACACCAAAAATTGATAATTCTTCGCTGCGAATGAACGAGAACGGTTCCGAACCCTTTGCTCAGCGGCTCGTCGGATGGTACGAGCGGCACGGACGTCAGTTGCCGTGGCGGCAGACGCGCGACCCCTATCTCATCTGGGTGTCGGAAATCATCCTGCAACAGACCCGAGTGGCCCAGGGTCTGGAATACTACCGGCGCTTCACCGAGCGTTTCCCAACCGTCGAGAGCCTGGCTCAGGCCTCGGAGGACGAGGTGCTGCGCCAGTGGCAGGGCCTTGGCTACTACAGCCGTGCCCGCAACATGCACGCCGCAGCGCGCCGAATCGCGGCTTTGGGGAGCTTTCCGCGCGACTACGACCAGATTCTTTCCCTGCCGGGCGTCGGCGACTATACGGCGGCAGCCATCGCCAGCCTGGCTTTCGACCAGCCCCGGGCCGTGGTCGACGGCAACGTCTATCGCGTCCTCTCACGCTACTTCGCCATTGACACTCCCATCGACACCACCGGCGGCCATCGCTTCTTTCGCGAGCTGGCCCAGCAGATGCTCGACAAGGCGCACCCCGCCCTCTACAACCAGGCCATCATGGACTTCGGCGCCACCCAGTGCACACCGCAGGCGCCACTCTGCTCCTCATGCCCCTTGGCCGACTCCTGCCTTGCGCTTGCCCGGGGCGAAGTGCTGAGCCTGCCCCGAAAGGAGCGGACCACCCGCGTGCGCAACCGCTACTTCACCTATTTCTATCTGCTCGGGCCCGCCGGCGAGGTGCTCATCCAGCGGCGACCAGCCGGCGACATCTGGCAGGGGCTTTGGCAACTTCCCCTTGTGGAGAGCGATGCTCCGCTCACGCTCGACGAAGTGACGCGCCGAGTGGGTCATCCGCCAGTCCGTCAGCTGGCCAAAGGAGTGCGACATCAGCTCAGCCACCAGCTTCTCCATACCGACTGCTATCGTTTCGACATCCCTTCGACCGAGGGCCTGCCTTTCAGCGGCCTGTGGGTGCCTGAGAACCGTCTGTCCGACTACGCCATGCCGCGCCTCCTTACGCGCATTCTCGAGGCGTAGCGCCCCGGAGCGCAGCTATTTCGTCGCGTTCGGACGAAAAAGAAAGGGGGAGAGGCTTTGCATTTCAGAATTAAAAGGTGTAACTTTGCAGGTGAATAACCTACAAACAAATCGAAAATGGAGACACCGAAGACTCAGGCCATGACGCGCTATCGCTGGGCCATCTGCACGATGCTGTTCCTGGCCACCACCATCAATTACCTGGACCGCCAGGTGCTGTCGCTGACATGGAAAGATTTCATTGCACCCGAATTCCACTGGAGCCACTCGGACTACGGCGACATCGCTGCCGTCTTTGCTCTGGTCTACGCCGTGGCTAACCTGTTCTCGGGCCGGTTCATGGACTGGGTGGGGGTGAAGCGGGGCTATCTCTGGGCCATCGGCATTTGGTCGGCCGGCGCCTGCCTCCACGCCTTCTGCGGCCTGGCCACGATGTGGCACCTGGGCCTGGGTTCGACGAAGGAACTGTTCGAAGCCACGGGCGATGCGGCGCTGGCCGTCAGCACGGTGAGCGCCTGGTGTTTCATCGTGGCTCGCGTGGTGCTGGCAGTGGGCGAGAGCGGCAACTTCCCGGCTGCCATCAAGGTGACGGCCGAGTATTTCCCGATGAAGGACCGCGCCTTTGCCACCAGCCTGTTCAACGCGGGCTCCACCGTCGGGGCGCTGGCTGCCCCGGTGACGGTGCCGCTGCTGGCTCGCTATTTCAAGAGCATCGGGTGGGGCAACGGTTGGGAGATGGCCTTCATCATCATCGGCGCCCTGGGATTCCTGTGGCTCGGGCTGTGGATTTTCGTCTATGAGAGACCCGAGCGGTCGAAGCACGTAAACGAGGCTGAACTGGCTTACATCAAGCAGGACCCCCTCCCGACCTCCCAGAGTAGGGGAGGAGAAGCAGCTTCTGACGGGCGCATCCCCTTCTCGCGCTTCCTCTTCCTGCCCCAGGCCTGGGCCATCTTCCTGTCGAAACTGGTGACGGACGGCGTCTGGTGGTTCTTCCTCTTCTGGACTCCGGCTTATCTTTCGGACGTCTACGGATTGAGCTCCGACACGCCGACCGCCATGCTGCTCATCTTTGTGCTCTACGCCATCACGATGCTCTCCATCTACGGCGGAAAGCTGCCCACCCTCATCGTGAACCGCACGGGGCAGCACCCCTACGACGCTCGGCTGAAGGCCATGCTGGTCTTTGCGCTCATTCCGCTGCTGACGCTTCTGGCCCAGCCGCTCGGCGTCAAGAGCTACTGGTTCCCGGTCATCCTGATAGGTCTGGCCGGAGCCGCCCATCAGTCGTGGTCGGCCAATCTCTTCTCCGTGGCCAGCGACCTGTTCCCGAAAGGTGCGGTGGGCACGATGACCGGCATCAACGGAATGGCCGGCGGCATCGGGTCTTACGCGATAAATAAGGTGAGCGGCCACCTCTTCGACTATGCAGCCGAATCGGGGATGACATTCCTCGGTTTCGAGGGTCGCTCAGCCGGCTACCTCATCATCTTCTGCTATTGCGCCGTGGCCTACATGCTGGGATGGTGCATCCTGAAGATGCTGGTGCCGCGGTTCAAACCGGTGACACCCTCCTGACCTCCCCGAGTGGGATCACCTTTTAAACTTTTAACATTTTAACCTTATAACCTTATATGAAGAATCTATTTGACATTGAAGGCCGTGTGGTGGTACTCACCGGCGGCTGTGGCATACTGGGGCGCAACATTGCGCAGTATCTCATCGAGCAAGGAGCTCGGGTGGTCATCCTGGACCGTCTGGAAGAAGAGGGAAAGAAGCTGGAAGCAGCGCTCTCTGAAACGGGCGAGGCCCTTTTCCTGAAGACCGATGTGCTCGACCGCGAGGTGCTCGAGCAGAACCGTCGCGACATCGAGGCTCGCTTTGGCGGGATAGACATCCTGCTGAATGCGGCCGGCGGCAACATGGGCGGAGCCACCATTGCTCCCGACAAGACGTTTCTCGACCTCAACCTCGATGCGTTCAAGAAGGTGGTGGAGCTGAACCTCTTCGGCACGGTGATTCCCACCCAGGTTTTCGTCCCCTTGATGGCCCAGAAGGGCAAGGGTGCCATCGTGAACTTCTGCTCCGAGTCGGCCCTCAGGCCCCTGACCCGCGTGGTGGGCTACGGCGCAGCGAAAGCAGCCATTGCCAACTACACGAAATACATGGCCACGGAGCTGGCCCGGAAGTTCAGCCCCCAGATGCGCGTCAACGCCATCGTCCCGGGCTTCCTGCTGACCAATCAGAACCGCTCGCTGCTGACCAACCCCGACGGCTCGCTCACCGACCGCGCCCGCACCATCATAGACCACACCCCGGCCGGCCGCTTTGCCCAGCCCGAAGAACTCTTCGGCACCATTCATTACCTCATCAGCGACGCCAGCTCGTTCGTCACCGGAGCCCTCTCGGTGGTCGACGGCGGCTTCGATGCCTTCTCCATCTAATCCACAGCCCGAAATGTATCTCTGCGAACAAACATTCCGCTGGTACGGTCCCCAGGACCCGGTCAGCCTTCAAGACATCCGTCAGGCCGGAGCCACCGGCGTGGTGACGGCGCTCCACCACATCCCCAACGGCGAAGTCTGGACAAAGGACGAAATCCTGCAGCGCAAGCGCCTCGTCGAGGAGGCCGGCCTCAGGTGGTCGGCCGTCGAAAGCGTGCCGGTCCACGAGCACATCAAGACGCAGACAGGCCCCTTCCAGCGCTACATCGAGAATTACAAGCAAAGCCTCCTCAACCTGGGCGAATGTGGCGTAGACGTTGTCACCTACAACTTCATGCCGGTGCTCGACTGGACCCGCACGAACCTCGCCTTCGAGATGCCCGACGGTTCCCGCGCCCTGCGCTTCGAGCGAGCCGCCTTCATGGCCTTCGACCTCTTCATCCTCGGTCGGCCCGGAGCCGAAGACGAGTACACTCCCGAGGAGAAGCAGGTGGCCCGGGCCCGGTTCGAGCAGATGACTCCCGAGGAGCGGACGCTCATCACCCGAAACATCATCGCCGGACTGCCCGGCTCCGAGGAGAGCTTCACGCTCGAACAGCTCCAGCACGAGCTCGACCGCTACCGCGACATCACGCCGCAGCGCCTGCGCCAGAACCTCGTCTATTTCCTGCGCCAGGTGTGTCCGGCCGCCGAACGGGCCGGCGTGCGGCTCGTCATCCACCCCGACGACCCTCCCTATTCCATTCTCGGCCTGCCTCGCATCCTGAGCACCGCCGAAGACTTCCAGCAGCTCATCGACGCTGTCCCCAGCCCCGCCAACGGCCTCTGCCTCTGCACGGGCTCCTTCGGCGTGAGCCCTCGGAACGACCTCCCTCAGATGATGAGGCGCTTTACCCAGCGCATCCATTTCGTCCACATCCGCTCCACCAAGCGCGACGAGCAAGGAAACTTCTACGAAGCCAACCTCCTCGAGGGCGACGTCCCTGTCTACGAAGTGATGAAAGCCTTCTTCGAGATTCAGCAGCAGCGCCACGAAAGCATCGTCATGCGTCCCGACCACGGCCACCAGATGTGCGACGACCTCCGCAAGCAGACCAATCCCGGCTACTCCTGCATCGGCCGCCTCCGCTCCCTGGCCGAGCTCCGCGGAATAGAATACGCAATCGCAAGCGCTGAGTTAAGAGTTAAGAATTAAGAGTTAAGAGTTCTTCGCCGAGCGGTCAGTTGTCTCTTGTCCGTAGACTGTTGTCCCTTGTCCGTTGTCCAAATTATGACCCCAAATTTCCTCCTCCAGACCGCCACGGCGCGCTCGCTTTATCACGAAGTGGCCGCGCCCCTGCCCATCATCGACTACCACTGCCACCTCGACCCCGCCGAGATAGCCGCCGACCACCGCTTCGAGAGCATCACCGAGCTCTGGCTGGCCCACGACCACTACAAATGGCGCGCCATGCGCTGGAACGGCATCGACGAGCACTACATCACCGGCTCCGCCTCTGATTGGGACAAGTTCCGCATGTGGGCCCAGACCGTCGACGACGCCATGCGCAACCCCCTCTACCACTGGACCCACCTCGAGCTCCACACAGCCTTTGGCATCGACACCATCCTCTCGCCCGAGACGGCCCGCCAGATCTTCGACCGCTGCAACGAGCTCCTCCGCCAGCCCCAGATGAGCGCCTGCCAGCTCATGCTGCGCTATCGCGTCGAGACCGTCTGCACCACCGACGACCCCGCCGACACGCTCCAGCACCACCAAGCCATAGCCCGCAGCGGCTTCCCCGTCCGTGTCCTCCCCACCTGGCGCCCCGACCGCGCCATGGCCATCGAAGACCCCACCGCCTGGCGCCACTACATCGAGCGCCTCGGCGCCTCCGACAACACCGAAATCCGCTCTTGGGACGACCTTCTCGAGGTTCTCCAACACCGCCACGACTTCTTCCACCGCTGCGGCTGCCGCCTCTCCGACCACGGCATCAGCCGCTTCTATGCCGACGACTTCACCGAAAGCCAGCTCCGCAACATCTTCCGCCGTGCGCTCGACGGCCATGCCCCCACCCCCGACGAGGCCTGCCAGTTCCGCAGTGCGCTGCTGCTCGAGTTCGCGCGCCAGGACGCCCGCTCCGGCTGGACGCAGCAATTCCACTATGGCCCCCTGCGCAACACCAACTCCCTCATGATGCAGCGCCTCGGCCCCGACAGCGGCTTCGACTCCATCGGCACCCCCGACACCACCCTCTCCCTCGCCCGCTTCCTCGACCGCCTCTATGCCGAAGGCTCGCTGGCCCAAACCATCCTCTATCCCATCAACCCCTCCGACCTCCCCATGCTCGCCACCATGATAGGCAATTTCCAGCAAGGGCCCGTGCCCGGCAAGCTGCAGCTCGGCAGCGCCTGGTGGTTCATGGACCAACGCGACGGCATCGAGCAGCAGCTCAACACCCTCTCCCAGCTCGGCCTGCTCAGCCGCTTCGTGGGAATGCTCACCGACAGCCGTTCCTTCCTCTCCTATCCCCGCCACGAGTATTTCCGCCGCATCCTCTGCAACCTGCTGGGCAACGACGTGGAGCAGGGCCTGCTCCCCGCCAGCCGAATGGACCGCATCCGCCAGATGGTGCGCGACATCTGCTACGAGAACGCCCGTCGCTACTTCCGCTTCTGACACACCCCCCCGCCGCCCGCGGGAACGCCCCCCCTGATAAGATTGGAAACGGAAGGGGGGGGATGACGTTTTGATGCAGAAAAAATGAGGAAAACGCTATGAACTGAAAAGGAAAATAGAATCAGATTATCAGTTGAAGCAATACTATTTC
>CAMJRQ010000054.1 GCA_946408305.1 uncultured Prevotellaceae bacterium | reverse complement strand
CCACCTTTTGCCACGCGTTTTCGCCCACCCCTTCGAGAGCCCGAAGCGGCTCGGTGGTAAGAAATGTTGAAGGGTCTGGTAGTAAAAGATTTTGTTAGCGTCGGGGCAAAATCGAATCGCAACCTTAGGACGCTGAAAGCGTCCACCTTTCGATAACCGTGGGTACGTGCGAGAGCACGCACCCACGGCATTAGTAGTACACCACTAAAGCACGACCCTGAAGGGGTCGAACAGCATGTAGCCTGGACTGGTGCTGTTCGACCCCTTCAGGGTCGTTTCTCATTTGGGGGTGCCTGTTCTCCGTGGGTGCTCGCAAGCGAGTACCCACGGCTACCGAAAGGGAGACCGCCTTTAGCGGTCTTTCGCAGCTGTGCAGCGGGTTATTCCTTCTGTGCGAGCGGGTTCCAGCCCTGGGCCTTGAGCTCGAGCTCGGCTCCGTCGCGCAGGATGAAGTGGCGACCCTGTGCCTCGGGCGTCATGTGGCCGATTACGTGGACGTCCTTAATCTGAATGACCCGGTCGTGCTCGGTGAGCGGCACGGTGAAGAGCAGTTCGTAGTCCTCGCCGCCGTTCAGGGCGCAGGTGAGCACGTCCATGTGCATCTCCTCGGCCATCGAGGCCGTCTGGTAGTCCAGCGGGATGCGTTCCTCGAAGATGCGGCATCCAGTGTGGCTCTGGGTGCAGAGGTGGATGAGCTCGCTGCTGAGCCCGTCGCTGATGTCTATCATGCTGGTGGGGCGCAGTCCGGCCTGGGCGAGCGCGACGACGATGTCGCGGCGTGCCTCGGGTTTCATCTGCCGTTCCAGCAGATATTCGTGTCCGGCAAAGTCGGGCTGCACGTCGCGCAGGCGTTCCATCTCCTGCTTGTTGCCGCTGCGCTGTGCCTCGGCCACCATCTGGTTGTAGATGTTCTTCTCGCGCTCGAGCAGCTGGAGCCCCATGTAGGCTGCGCCCAAGTCGCCCGAGACGCAGATGAGGTCGTTCTCGTGAGCCCCGTTGCGGCAGACGATGTCCTCGGGCCGGGCCTCGCCGATGGCGGTGATGCTGATGGCCAGTCCGGTGAGGCTGCTGGTGGTGTCGCCGCCCACGATGTCCACCTGGTGCTGCTGGCAGGCCAGCCGCATGCCGTCGTAGAGTTCCTCCATCATCTCGACGGTGAAACGCTTGCTGATGGCCAGGCTTACGGTCACCTGGCGCGGCATGGCGTTCATGGCATAGACGTCGCTCAGGTTGACCATGACGGCCTTGTAGCCCAGATGGCGCAGCGGCATGTAGGTGAGGTCGAAGTGTACGCCCTCCATGAGCAGGTCGGTGGTGACGAGCGTCTGCATCCCCTCCGTGGGGGCCAGTATGGCGCAGTCGTCGCCCACGCCGCGGCGTGTGGTGGGGTTCTGGGGCTTGATGTCCTCGGTCAGGTGGCGAATGAGTCCGAATTCGCCCAGTTCTGCTATCTCCATGTCCGTCAGCTCCTCCTGATCATTTCCTCCATGATGGTGGCCATGCGGGGCTGTGCCTCGTTGGCCGCCTTCTGGACGTCCTCGTGGGTCACCTTGACAATCTTTCCGTTCACGCCCAGGTCGGTGATGATGCTCACTCCGAAGCAGCGTATGCCGCAGTGGTGGGCCACGATGACCTCGGGCACGGTGCTCATGCCCACGGCATCGGCTCCCCAGCGGGCATACATGCGGTATTCGCTCGGCGTCTCGAAGGTGGGGCCCTGGGTGGCCAGGTAGACGCCGTGGCGCACCTTGATGTCGTGCTCGGCGGCAATCTGGTCGGCCATCTCGATGAGCTCGCTGCTGTAGGCCTCGCTCATGTCGGGGAAGCGCGGCCCGGTGGGGATGTTGGGCCCGTGGAGCGGGTTCTCGGGCATGAAGTTGATGTGGTCGGTGATGATCATGATGTCGCCGATGCGGAAACTGGGGTTGGTGCCTCCGGCGGCGTTGCTCACGAAGAGCGTCTTGATGCCCAGTTCATACATGACGCGGACGGGGAAGGTGACCTCCTTCATCGAGTAGCCCTCGTAGAAATGGAAGCGTCCCTGCATGGCCATGATGTCGCGGCCACCCAGGCGGCCGAAGATGAGCTGTCCGCTGTGGCCCTCGACCGTCGACACGGGGAAGTGGGGTATCTCGCTGTAGGGGATGGTCTTTATCTTCTCGATGCGCTCGGCCAGGTGGCCCAGCCCGGTGCCCAGCACGATGGCCGTCTGGGGCGAGTTCGGCATGCGCTCTTTGAGCCATGCTGCCGTCTCAAGAATTTTGTTGTACATAGCGTAGTATTTTATCGATAAACTGTTGTGTCTTGTCTCTCATTATCTCCACCTCGACGGGCAGCACGTAGAGACTCCGGCTCACCTCCTCGTCAAGCCCCTCCAGGCGGATGAGCCGCGTGGCGTCCTTCTCGGTAGTGATGGCGATGCGCGGCTCTGTCAGGCGCTGGAAGGCCTGGTTGATGCGGCGTGCGTCGGCGGGGGAGAAGTAGTGATGGTCGGGGAAGGCGAGGTGGACGATGTGCGACGCGTAGGGACGGAGGTCGTTCTCCAGTTGGCGCGGCGAGCCGATGCCGCTGATGAGCAGCACGCGGGTGCTGTCCTGGCGAAGTGCGTCGAGCGAGCGTTCCTCGTGACCTGCAAGCTGGCGCAGCGGGCCGTAGCGCAGCGTGCTGAAGAAGAGCGACTGGAAGGGCCGGGGGGCCAGCTTGTCGGAGACGAGGCGGAAGTGGATGGGGGAGAGGCCTGCCGGACATTTGCTCACCACGATGATGTCGGCCCGGTCTTTTCCGCTGACGGGCTCGCGCAGCCGGCCGACTGGCAACAGCCGGTCGTCGGTGATGAGCCGGTTATAGTCCACGAGCAGGATGTTCAGCCCCGCTGTCACGGCCCGGTGCTGGAAGGCGTCGTCGAGCAGGATGACCTCGGCCCCCTGGGCCTGCAGCTGTTCTATGCCGCGGCAACGGTTGGCATCCACGGCCACCATGGCTCGGTCGCCGAACTTCTGCTTCATCTGCCACGGCTCGTCGCCAATCTGTTTCATCGGCGTCTGGCTGTCGGCCAGCACGAAACCGCGGCTGCGCCGCTTGTAGCCTCGGCTGAGCACCGCCACGCGATGGTCATCCGAGAGCAAGCGGATGAGGTATTCCACGTGCGGCGTCTTGCCCGTGCCGCCCACGGTGAGGTTGCCCACGCAGATAACGGGCAGGCCGAAGCGCCGCGAGCGCAGTTGGCCGCGGTCGTAGAGCCAGTTGCGCACCCTCACGCCGACTCCGTAGAGCCAGCTCAGAGGGGCCGTTATCAGCAGGGCGGGATGCATGGGTGTGTTTATTCGAAGTTCACGTAGAACGGCATGCGTGCCTGCACCAAGTTCTGCTCGCGCAGGGTGCGTAGCAAGCTGAAGGGGGCGTAGTATTCGCCCAGCAGCAGACGCATCTGGCTCTCCAGATAGTTGTTCTTCTGCTTGTCCATCAGACCCACGAACCAGGGCTTCGGTTCGGGATAGCGGCCGACGCTGAATTCCTCGACCGAGGCGGCCTCGGCAGCTGCCTGGATGGCGTCATTCAGGTCGCCCAGCCGGTCGACGAGCCCAATCTCGAGGGCCTGCTCGCCGGTCCAGACACGTCCCTCGGCAATCATCTTCACGCTGTCCTGAGCCATGCCGCGGCCGTCGGCCACGCGGCGGGTGAACAGGTCGTAGCCCTTCTCGATGTGAGCCTGCATCAGGGCGCTCTCGGTCTCGTTGAACGGACGGCCGATGACACCAAAGTCGCTCATGGCATTGGTCTTCACGCCGTCAAACGTCACGCCAATCTTCTTCGTTAGCAGTTCGCTGGGGTCGGGAACCATGCCGAAGATGCCGATGCTGCCCGTCAGCGTGGTGGGCTCGGCCAGAATTTGGTTGGCGGCGCAGGAGATGTAGTATCCGCCGCTGGCAGCCATGCCGCCCATCGAGATGATGACGGGTTTCTTCTCCTTGAGCAGCATCACCTCGTGCCAAATCTGCTCCGAGGCGTAGGCCGAGCCGCCACCCGAGTTGACGCGGATGACCACAGCCTTCACGTTGTCGTCCTGGCGCAGCTGCTGCAGGTCTTTGGTCATGCCGGTGCCCGTGATTTCGTGAGATTGCGAGAACCCTTTGCTGGGCTCGTCCACGATGTCGCCGTAGGCATAATATACGGCCACCTCGTCCGAGATTTTCTTCTTGACGCTCTCCGTGGCGGCCACGTCCTTGATGGAGACGAAGTTCAGCGCGTCCTTCTCGCCCAGGCCGGCTTTCTCCTTGAGAAGGTCTTTCACCTCGCTGATGTAGCAGAGCTTGTCCACCAGCCCGTTGCCGACGGCCTCCTCGGGGTCGGCCAGCATCGTCTGTGTGTCGGCGATGGAGTCCATCTTGGCCAGGTCGATGTGGCGAGCCTCGGCCACGTCCTTCTGCATGTTCTGCCAGATGCTGCCCAGGAAGCTGGTCACCTGCTCACGGTTGGCGGGGCTCATCTCGCTGGCGATGAAGGGCTCCACGGCGCTCTTGTACGTTCCCACCTTGAAGACCTGCATCTTCACGCCCAGCTTCTGCAGCACGTCCTTCAGGAAGTAGAGCTGCGTGGCCATGCCGCTCCAGTCGAGCATGCCCTCGGGGTTGAGCATGACGGTGTCGGCCAGCGAGGAGAGGTAATAGGCACTGCGCGAATAGCGGTCGCCATAGGCCAGCACCCACTTGCCGCTCTCCTTGAAGCGTGCCAGAGCGTCGTGCAGTTCCTCCACCATGGCGGGCGAGGCACTCAGCGCTCCTCCCTCCAGATAGACGCCCACGATGTTCTTGTTCACAGTGGCCTTCTCCAGGGCAGACAGTGCCTCCTGCAGGCCGATGACCTCCTCGTTGCCGCCCGACAGGGCCGACATGAACGAGGGCATAGATTCGTCGCTGCGCTCCTCGAGCGTGGCGTTGAGCGGAATGCGCAGGATGGAGTTCTTCTTTACCATTCCGACACTCTCGCCGGCCACCATTCCGGCGATGGATACGATACTGATGATGGTGGCAATGATGCTGAACAACAGCAATCCCACGATGGTGGCCAACGTGTACTTCAGAAAACTTTTCATCTTTCTTTCTCTTTTTTCTTTTATGACTTGGTTAATGATTTTTCAGCTCGCTACGTGCGTCGCATAATGCGCTACACTGCACAAAATTACATATTCTTTTCGGCTCGACCAAGCGAAAAGTGCCTTTTTTCGCACGACGGCATCCTTTTTCACTCAGCAGAGGCGCAAGCGTCGCGTCCTGCTTGCGCAGGCAAGGGCCTCTGCCACAGCAAGCTCGGGCTCATGCTTGCGCAAGTATCGGGCCGTGCTTGCGCAGGGCCTGGATATTTTGAAATACGGAGAAGTCTTCGTATCTTTGCAGACGAAAAAGATTTACATGGGAGATATTCTTCGCACACTTTTCCGGCAGATAGGCCGCTACCGCTGGGCGGTCGTAGCCACTCCGCTGCTCACGGCCCTGGAGACGGCGGTCGATGTAATGATTCCTTACGAGACGGCCAAGCTCATCGACCGGGGCCTCTCGGCCGGCTCGATGCCTGCCGTGTGGCACTACGGCGGCGTGATGCTCCTGCTGGGCCTGCTCTCGCTGGTGCTGGGAGTGGCGGCAGGCTGGACGTCGGCCTATGCCTCCACGGGCTTTGCCTCGAACCTGCGCCGTGCCATGTATCGGCGGATACAGCAGTATTCGTTTGCCAACATTGACCGCTTCTCCACACCCGGACTGGTCACACGCCTGACCACCGACGTGCAGAGCCTGCAGGGAGCCTTGCAGCAACTGATGCGCGTCTCGGTGAGAGCCCCCTTCCGCCTGGTCCTTTCGGTGGTCATGTGCTGGGTGATTCACCCCAGTCTGTCGGTCATCTTCCTGGTGGCCTTGCTGGTGCTGAGCCTCTTTCTCTACTTGATTATCTCGCGTGTCTCGCGCCTGTTCCGTCAGGTCTACGAGCGCTACGACGCGCTGAACCAGAGTGTCCAGGAGAACGTGCGCGCCATCCGGGTGGTGAAGGCTTTCGTGCGCGAGGAACACGAGAAGGACAAGTTCGAGCGTGCGGCCGAGGGCCTCTATCGGCTCTACGTGAAGGCCGAGAGCCTCATGGCGCTGAACCATCCGGTGATGAACCTGGTGATGTATGGCTGCATCATTGCCCTCTCCTGGTGGGGAGCCCATTTCGTGGTGGGCGGCACGCTGACCACTGGCCAGCTCACCTCGCTCTTCACCTACATCATGTCCATCCTTCAGGCTCTGATGATGCTCTCCATGATTTTCGTCATGCTCACGCAGAGCGCCGCCTCGGCCCAGCGTGTCAGCGAGGTGCTCCAGGAGGAGCCCGACATAAAGAACCCAGCCCAGCCGCGCATGGAGGTGGCCGACGGCAGCCTCGAGTTCCGCCACGTGCGCTTTGATTATGGACAGCAGACGGCTGACAGCGGACAACGTACGTCGAAGCGCTCGGCGCTCTACGACGTCTCGTTCTCCGTCAGCCCGGGCGAGACGATAGGCATCATCGGCGGCACGGGTTCGGGAAAGAGCACGCTGGTGAGCCTCATCAACCGCCTCTACGACCCGCGCGAGGGGCAGGTGCTGGTGGGCGGAAGCGACGTCCGCGAATACGACCTGAAGGCCCTCCGCAGCGCCGTCTCGGTGGTGCTCCAGCAGAACACGCTCTTCAGCGGCTCGGTGCTCGACAACCTGCGCTGGGGCCGCCCCGACGCCACGCTCGAGGAGTGTCGCGAGGCCTGCCGCCTGGCCCAGGCCGACGAATTCATCAGCGAGATGCCTCAGGGATACGAGACGCGCATCGAACAGGGCGGAGTGAACGTCTCGGGCGGACAGAAACAGCGCATCTGCATCGCCCGAGCCTTGCTCAAACGACCCCGCATACTCGTGCTCGACGATTCCACCTCGGCCTGCGACACCACCACCGACGCCCGCATCCAGCGCGCCTTCCGCGAGGAACTGCCTCGGATGACGAAACTCATCATCGCGCAGCGCATAAGCAGCGTGGCGCAGTGCGACCGCATACTGGTTATGGACAACGGCATGGTCACAGGCTTCGACACTCACGAACGCCTGCTCCAGACGAACGAGCTCTATCGCGAAATCTGCGAGTTGCAGAACGCCGACCGCGGCGATTTCGATCAGAAAGGAGGTGACGGCGTATGAGACAACCCAACTTTGGCCCCCAGCGCGGAGGCGGACAGCACCAGGCCGGCTTCCAGCGTGCCACCCGCGAGCAGCGGCGTGTGATGATGCGCCTCTTCGGCTTCGTGCTCAGCAACTACCGATGGAGCATCGTCACGGTGCTCGTCTGCATCGCCCTCTCGAGCGTCACTTCGCTCGTCTCCTCGCTCTTCACCCGCACGCTCATCGACGACTACATCGCCCCGCTCACCCTCAGCCAGGCGCCCGACTTCGGCCCTCTTGCCCTGGCCCTGTTGCGGCTGGGGCTGGTGCTGCTGGTGGGTGTGGTCTGCGGGTATGCCTACAATAGGCTGATGATCAACGTCTCGCAGGGCACCATGCTGCGGCTGCGCAAGCAGATATTCGAGCGCATGGAGCAACTGCCCATTTCCTATTTCGACCAGCACCAACACGGCGAGCTGATGTCGGTCTACACGAACGATGTCGACTCGCTC
>CAMJRQ010000053.1 GCA_946408305.1 uncultured Prevotellaceae bacterium | reverse complement strand
TAGAGCGTCGGATTCATAATCCGAAGGTCAAGGGTTCAAGTCCCTTTCCCGCTACGGAAGGAGAAGATACTGAGTAGCGTAAAACTACATATATAGAAATACTCTCAGATATCCGAAAAAAGTTTTCCAATTATTTTTTTCAGAGCCTCTATGAGAATACTCAGGTTTGTTGCGCTATTCGTTTCGATGCTTACGTGTATAGTCTCGCAAGCCCTTACGGAGGATACGTTTTCTTCCGATGGTTGGGTATTCAAAGTGTTTCCAGAAGATTCGTCCACAGTAAAGCTGACAGGATATGAGCCTTCGATTATTCCCCTATGCCCGAAAGAACTCCATATTCCTGCTTCAGTCGTGCATGGAGGGCGACGTTTCCACGTTCGCGAAATATCTTCGAACGCACTAAAAAACCTTTATGCCGCGGAAACCATTATGATAAATGATGGAATCGAAAGAATCAAGAATTATATGACTACGAATATATGTTTGTATACAATCCATTAAATGGAAGTTATACCCCAGTAGATCCAAGATAATGACCGACATGAAGAAATTACTAATCTCATCCCTTATCCTTGTATCCTTTTCTTTCCAACTTGCCGGACAGAAGCGTATCACCATAGACGATATGCGCAAGAGGTATGCTGAATTCAAGGCTGGAGTGACCATCGACAGCACTCTCGCCCCCGTTTCGGACGAGATAGTGAGGAGCTATCATAATTATTTTGAAAAATTGAAAGAAAAGGAGGTAAGTTTCAATCTGGAGAGGCATGACGACAATCCTCGCAAGAAATTCCCCAAGAACTACAGTTACGAACTTACATCATTCCTTCGTACTGTGTTTTTCCCTGACAAGCGTCATTTCTGGTCCGTCGTCAACTATTTCCCCAAAGAGCCAGATATCTTCATCGACCCGAAGAAAGCCAAAAAATATTTTGCCTTGGACAGCATCGCAGGGATGAGCAGAGATGAATGGTCTGAGGAACTTAAGAAAAAATACTGTCAAAAGAAAGGCACCTTCCACTACGCCAGGGGCATCACTGACACTCTCTACATGATTGGCGCCCCAGTGAATATGCTGGGATATAAAGTATCGCCATATTTCCGATACTTGATTGTGAAGAAAGGGCGTGTCAAGAACTATTATCACTCCTTCGACAAATGCCGCAACCAAAGAGGACAATTGTGGGACGAAGGTCCCATGCTACTTGATGGAGGAAGGAGGGCACATATCGTCAACAGAAGTGTCGGCTTCAGGGATTACATCAATCCTCTGCTAGACACCGTTGACCCAACCGCACCCCCTGCCACTTACGAGATACTGCTCATAATGAACGACGATGGCAGCGCCGACATCGAGCTTCTGGATTGCGATAGGGAGGTGGGACCTGAGTTCCAGACATTAAGGAGGGCGATTGCCAAACTCCCCAAACAGTTTTTCATCAGGCTATGGACGATAGACGGATATCCATTGCCCGGAGCCTACATGACAGGCTTGTACAAAGAAGGAATCTGGAGATTCAACTCGTTTAAGTATCTGCTGAAATATTGAACGGAAGTGAACTAAAAGATATCCAAAAGAAGACATTGGACATCAATATGGAAAAAGGAATGAATGCATTCTATGGCTGCCCTTGTAATATATACTAAAAGACGAATAGTTGCCAGTCATTCCTTCCCTTTTGCATACACAATAAGGTTGATTAAACCAACCCGCGTGGACCACATCATATATTATGCCCGGGGAGACGGAAACGCCATGGAGACGGGCGACGAATAGATGAGTTGCCTTGCTGGAACGATACGAACTGGAAAAGCCCAGGGAAGCAAACAGGTTTGGTGATAATTTTTAAGCAAATATGAAACACACGTTTTTTGCCGGCATCGTGCTGGCTTTGGTGCTGACGGGCTGCAAGAACGGCTCGCAGCAGGATGCCTCCGTGCCCGTCTATCAGGACACGACGAAGGACATCGAGGAGCGCGTGGAGGATGCCCTCCAGCGCATGACGCTCACCGAGAAAATCAACATCATCCACGCCCAAAGCAAGTTCTCGAGCGCCGGAGTGCCCCGCCTGGGCATTCCCGACTTCTGGACCGACGACGGACCCCACGGCGTGCGCCCCGACGTGCTCTGGGACGAGTGGGACCAGGCCGGACAGACCAACGACTCGTGCGTGGCCTTCCCGGCACTCACCTGCCTGGCCGCCACGTGGAACCCCCAGCTGGCCGGCCTCTATGGCCACAGTCTGGGCGAGGAGGCACGCTATCGCGGCAAGGACATGATCTTGGGCCCCGGCGTGAACATCTATCGCACGCCGCTCGGGGGCCGCAACTTCGAATACATGGGCGAGGACCCCTTCCTGGCCAGCCGCATGGTGGTGCCCTACGTCCAAGCAATGCAGGAGCTGGGCGTGGCCTCGTGCGTGAAGCACTACTGCCTGAACAACGACGAGGAGTATCGCCACCAGGTGAACGTCATCGTCTCCGACCGTGCCCTGCGCGAAATCTACCTGCCGGCCTTCGAGGCGGCCGTCACCGAAGGCCACGCCTGGGGCATCATGGGAGCCTATAACCTCTACAAGGACCAGCACAACTGCCACAACCAGGTGACCCTGCAGCAGATTCTGAAGGGCGACTGGGGCTTCGACGGCGTGGTGGTGAGCGACTGGGGCGGCGCACACGACCTGGACCAGGCCGTGCGCAACGGGCTCGACATGGAGTTCGGCACCTGGACCGACGGACTGCAGATGGGGGCCACGAATGCCTACGAGCAATACTTCCTCTCGCGTCAGTATGAGCGGGCCATCAACGAGGGCCGCTATGGCACCGAGGAGCTCGACGAGAAGGTGCGCCGCGTGCTGCGCCTCTTCTTCCGCACCACCATGAACCGCGAACGCCCCTACGGCGCCCTCTGCTCCGAGGCTCACTACGAGGCCGCGCGCCAGATAGCCTGCGAGGGCATCGTGCTGCTCCAGAACGAGGGCGACCTTCTCCCCATCGACACGGCCAAGGCGCGGCGCATCCTCGTCGTGGGCGAGAACGCCGTGAAGATGATGACCGTGGGCGGAGGCTCCTCGAGCCTGAAGGTGCAGCACGAAATTTCGCCCCTGCAGGGACTCACGGAGCGTCTGGCCGCCACCGGCATCCAGGTGGACTACGCCCGAGGCTATGTGGGCGACGTGGGCGGCAGCTACAACGGTGTCTCCACGGGACAGGACCTCCAAGAGACGCGCTCGGCCCAGGAGCTCATCGCCGAGGCCGTGGAGAAGGCCGAGGGAGCAGATTACGTCGTCATCTTCGGCGGACTGAACAAGGCCGACTATCAGGACTGCGAGGGCCACGACCGCCGCTCCATGGACCTCCCCTACGAGCAGGACAGCCTCATCACGGCGCTGGCCGAGGCCAACCCGCACACCGTCTATGTGAACATCTCGGGCAACGCCGTCGCAATGCCTTGGAAGGACCGCGTGCCGGCCATCGTGCAAGGATGGTTCATCGGCAGCGAGGCCGGCCATGCGCTGGCCAGCGTGCTGGTGGGTGACGTCAGCCCCAGCGGCAAGCTGCCCTTCACTTGGCCCAACAGCCTGGAGGAGGTGGGAGCCCACGCCCTCCAGACGTATCCCGGCACGTGGCGCGAGGGCACCGGCATCATCGACGAGGAATACCGCGAGGGCATCTACGTGGGCTATCGCTGGGCCGACCGTCAGGAGCTGCGCCCCTGCTTCGCCTTCGGCCACGGGCTGAGCTACACCACGTTCGATATCTCCAACCTGCGCGCCGACCGCGAGACGACCTCCGACGGCGAGATGACCTTCACCGTCACCGTCCGCAACACCGGCCTGCAACCGGGAGCCGAGGTCGTGCAGCTCTATATCAGCGACGCCGAGGCCTCGGTAGACCGCCCCGTCAAGGAGCTGAAAGCCTTCCAGAAAGTCTTCCTCCAGCCCGGCGAGAGTCGCGACGTGGAGCTCCGCACCGACCGCCGCGCCCTCTCCTTCTGGGACGAGCAGACGGGCCAGTGGAAGGCCGAGCCGGGCGAGTTCACCGCACGCGTGGGCAACGCCTCGGACAACCTGTCGCTCCAGACCACCTTCCGGCTGAAATAAAGCCGAATAGGTTCTAAGTGATTGCGCGGGTTACTATAGATTCTCCCCACCGACGAAAGAGGAGCGGAAATGTAGGATTTTTTCCTTACATTTCCGCTCCTCTGCTTTTATCCGGAGTTCAACTCGGGCCAAAACGGTGAAGGGTTTTGGTCAACGCATCACGGTGTTTTGCCCCACGAAGCACGGTGTTATGGGCCGAGAAAACCATTCCTTAGACCGGAATGCCGGTTTCATCGAGAAAAACCGAATTTCAGGAGTGCTGATAATCAGCTGCTTCTGAAATTCGGTTTTTGCTTTTTGAATGCTCCGGCATCGTGCCTCACCGATTCTCACCGTTGCACACAGGCTGCGGCGAGGGGTCAACTGGGAGGGGCCGACGCGGTGATGGTAAGAAATATTGAAGGATTCAGTCTGTCAGGAGGATGGTGACTCCGCGGGCGGCCTGGGCGCCATAGACGAGGGCCGACTCGATGTCGGCCGTCTTCGAGGGACCGCTGATGAACGTGCCAAAGGGATAGGGGCGGAAGTATTCGTCGCTCTGCTCGATGAGGGCGTATGCTTGGTGCATGTTGCTGACGATGTCGGCGCGGCGCAGCAGGACGACCAGATACTCCGAGGCGAAGCAGACGGAGCGCTCCTTCATCGTCTGCGGCACCCACACGCAGGCGTTCTCGGCCACCCCGATGCGCCCCTGGATGATGCCCACGTCGGCCCGCATCAGCTCGCGGGCGTCGGTCACCTCGTCGGGGTTGAGGTCGGCCCGGATGCCGGGCACGTTGCTGGCCAGCAGACGGGCTTCGGGGTAGGCCTGGCGGACGAGCTCGTTCAGGTCGTCGCCCTCCCCCACTTCAATGAGCTTGGCCCCGGCCGTGGTGGTGGCCTTCTCCACGAACTGCGCCACGGGGTCGGCGTAGGTGATGGAGGTGAGCCGCGAGAGGTCGGGCATGGGATAGGTCTCCCGCGTGTTCTGGCGCAGGGAGTCCAGGATATGCTGCTTACTGTTCATCGTTTTTTCGTAGTTCGTGCCACAGGGCGTGGAAGGATTTCGGGGGGAATTTCATCATCTGATGACCATAGGCCCAGGGGTTGAGGCCGCTGTTCATGAGCCGCGAGGGCAGCCAGTTGGCGGCCGGCGAGAGGCGCAGCACGCCCGTGTAGAGCGCGGGATGGTTGAAGAGGACGGTCATGCCGCGCGACATCATCTTCTTCATGCGGTCGGCGCGTCCGAGCGAGTCGAGCTGCTGGCGCCAGCGATAGACCTGCGTGGAGAGGTCCACCTTGACGGGGCAGACGTTGTCGCACGAGCAGCAGAGCGTGCAGGCCGAGACGTTGTCGCTATACTGCCGGCTGTCGCGCAGCATGCCCAGGTTGATGCCAATGGGGCCGGGAATGAAATAGGTGTAGCTGTATCCGGCCGAGCGGCGATAGACGGGGCACGTGTTCATGCAGGCTCCGCAGCGCATGCACTTGAGCGTCTGCCAATGTTCCGGGTTGGCCAGTATCTGGCTGCGACCGTTGTCCACCAGCACGATGTGCATCTCGCCGCCGGGGCGCGGGCCGCGGAAGTGGCTCGTATAGACGGTGGTCTCCTGCCCCGTGCCGCAGCGGGCCAGCAGGCGCTGGAAGACGGCCATCGAGCGGAGGTCGGGGATGAGTTTCTCGATGCCCATCGAGACGATGTGGAGGCGCGGTATGGAGGTACTCATGTCGGCATTGCCCTCGTTGGTGCAGACCACCACATCGCCCGTCGCGGCGATGCCGAAGTTGGCCCCCGTCATGCCGGCCTGAGCCTCGGCAAACTGCTGGCGCAGGTGCATGCGGGCCACGTAGGTCAGGTAGGTGGGGTCGTCGTTCTGCTCGGTGCCGGGAATCTGGCGGCGGAAGCAGTCGCCAATCTGCTCGCGGTGGACGTGGAGGGCGGGCATGACGATGTGGCTGGGTGCCAGATGCATCATCTGCAGGATGCGCTCGCCCAGGTCGGTCTCGACGACTTCGATGCCCTGGGCCTCGAGGTGCTCGTTCAGGCGGCACTCCTCGGTGAGCATGCTCTTGCTCTTGACCACCTTACGGACTCCGTGGGAGGAGAGAATTTCGTGGACGATGGCGTTATACTCGGCAGCGTCCTGGGCCCAGTGTACGTGGACTCCGTTCTCCTCGGCGCGGGCCGAGAACTGCTCGAGATAGTCGGCCAGGTGGGTGGCCACGTGTTTCTTTATCTGGCTGGCCGCCTCGCGCAGGTCTTCCCATTCGGGCAGGGCCTGGGCCATGCGGTCGCGCTTCTGGCGCACGCCGAAGAAGGTCTGGTCGTGGCGCGAGACGACAGCCTCGTCGCGCAGGTAGGCTTCGGCTCGCTTGGCATGTATCGTACTCATAATCCGGCTGCTAAGATTTGTGCCACATGAATGAACTTGATGTCGAGCCCCTGCTTTTCGGCCACGCCCCGCATGTGCATGAGGCAGGCCGAGTCGGGGCCGGTGATGTATTCGGCCCCCGTCTGTATGTGGCGGCGCACTTTCTCGAGCCCCATGCGGGCCGACACGGCGCGCTCCTCCACGGCAAACATGCCGCCGAAGCCGCAGCACTCGTCGGGGCGCTCGGGCTCCACGACCTCGATGCCGTCGACGAGCCGGAGCAGGTCGATGATTTTATTGAAGCGGGGCACGTTGCACTCGCTCGGCGAGGAGAGGCCCAGCTCGCGCACTCCGTGGCACGAGTTGTGAACGCTCACCCGGTGGGGGAAGCGCGAGGGCAGGCTCTTCACCTGGAGGACGTCGTGAAGGAACTCCACGAGGTCGACCGTCTTGCCGTGGGCCTCGCAGTGGTGAGCCTCGTCGCCCAGCAGGCCGGGATGGAACATACGGACGTAGGCCGTGCAGCTCACCGAGGGAGCCACCACGTAGTCGTAGCCGCGGAATAGCTCGTCGAACTTGCGGGCCAGCGGACGGGCCATCGACTCGAAGCCAGCATTGCCCATGGGCTGTCCGCAGCAGGTCTGCCGCTCGGGGTAGTCCACGTCGAGCCCCAGCGAGCGGAGCAAAGAGAAAGTCGACACGCCCACCTCGGGGTAGAGCGCGTCGACGTAACAGGGAATGAATAGTCCAATCTTCATGTCAGCGGGTGCTTACTCGTCGTAGGTGTCGAGGTAGGTTACGTGCGTAACCAGGTATTCCTCGATGCCGTGCTTGCCATCGGCGCCTCCGATTCCGCTCTTCTTGACTCCGGCATGGAATCCCTGCATGGCCTCGAAGTGCTCGCGGTTGATGTAGGTCTCGCCGAACTCCAGCTCGCGTGCGGCACGGGTGGCAATGTTGATGTCGTTGGTGAAGATGCTGCTGGCCAGTCCGTACTCGCAGTCGTTGGCCATGGCGATGGCCTGGTCGATGGTGTCGAACTCAATGAGCGGGATGACGGGGCCGAAGGTCTCCTCGTGGATGATGTCCATCTGCTGCGTGCAGTTGTCCAAGACCGTGGCGGCATAGAAGTAGCCCTTCTCGCCCACGCGGTGGCCACCGCAGAGCAGTTTGGCTCCCTGCTTGATGGCGCGCTCCACCTTCTCGGTGACGCTCTCCAGGGCGC
>CAMJRQ010000052.1 GCA_946408305.1 uncultured Prevotellaceae bacterium | reverse complement strand
CTCTTGAAGAAGTGGCGGAACATCTCGGTGGGGACGTCGCCCACCCGCTCGCGGCGGAACTCGGCATCCCAGACGAGCCAGGGACGGCCGCCCAGGTCGAGCGCCACCTGGCAGAGGCAGTCGTCCATGGGGAGGCAGAAACCGTAGCGCCCGATGCCGCGCTTGTCGCCCAGCGCCTGCCGGAGACATTCGCCTAGGGCGAGGGCAGTGTCCTCGATGGTGTGGTGCTCGTCGACGTGGAGGTCGCCCTTGCAGCGCACATAGAGGTCCACCATGCCGTGGCGGGCAATCTGCTCAAGCATGTGGTCGAAGAAGCCCAGCCCCGTCTGTATGTCAGCCTGCCCGTTGCCGTCGAGGTTGAGCCGCACGGTGATGTCGGTCTCGTTCGTGCGGCGGCATACCTCGGCCGTGCGTTCGCCGGCAAAGGCAAGTTCGCACACCTTCTCCCAGTCCATCGCGGGGCCCAGTATCAGGCTGCGGCAGCCCAGGTTCTCAGCCAGCTGAGCGTCGGAGGGGCGGTCGCCGATGACCCAGCTGTGGGCCAGGTCGTAGTCGCCCTCGAGGTACTCCGTGAGCATGGCCGTTCCGGGCTTTCGCGTGGGCAGGTTGTCCTCGGGAAAGCTGCGGTCGATGTGTATGGCATCGAAACGGATGCCCTCGCCCTCGAGCGTGTCGAGCATCAGCTGGTGGGTGGGCCAGAAGTCGGCCTCGGGATAGGCGTCGGTGCCCAGCCCGTCTTGGTTGCTGACCATGACGAAGAGGTAGTCGGTGTGGCGGCGCAGGAAGGAGAGGGCTCCGATGGCACCGGGCACGAAGCGGAACTTCTCGTAGCTGTCAATCTGCTCGTCGGCAGGTTCCCGGAGGATGGTGCCGTCGCGGTCGATGAAGAGGATGCGTTTCATTGCTGGGGGGAGAGTCAGGGTTTGAATTGTCGGAGCGCGCCCAGCAGTGTGTTGTTCTCCTGGGGCGTGCCGATGGTGATGCGCAGGCAGTTTCCGCAGAGCTCCACGCGGCTCCGGTTCCTGACCACGATGCCGCGCTCCACCAGATAGCGATAGATGCGGTCGGCATCGGAGACGCGGATGAGGACGAAGTTGGCTGCCGTGGGATAGAGCTGCTGACAAAGGGGCAGCTCGGCCAGGGCGGGTAGCAGATGGAGGCGCTCGCGCTTTATCTGTGCCACCCACCGCTCCACCTTCTCCGGTTCGGCAAGCAGTTTCAGAGCATATTCCTGTGTGAGGCTGTTCACGTTGTAGGGATACTTCACCTTGTTGAACAGCCGGATGATGTCGGCGTTGGCAAAGGCCATGCCCAGACGCGCGCCGGCCGAAGCCCAGGCCTTGGAAAGCGTGTTGAGCACGATGAGGTTGGGCAGCTTGGCGGCATAGAAGCGCAGGGGCTCCTGCTGGGAGAAGTCGGAATAGGCCTCGTCGACCACCACGATGCCGGGGAAGGTCTGGATGACCTTGACCATCTCATCGCGCAGCATGTCGTTGCCCGTGGGGTTGTTGGGCGAGCAGATCCAGATGACCTTGGTGTGCTCGTCGGCGGCAGCGAGAAGGCGGTCGGCGCTGAGTTGGAAATGCTCGTCGAGCAACACGGGCCGATACTCGACATCGTTTATGCCGGCCGCCACGCGATACATGCCGTAGGTGGGCTCGATGGCCACCACATTGTCCACCCGCGGGCGGCAGAAGACACGGTAGACCAGGTCGATGGCTTCGTCACTGCCGTTGCCCAGGAAGATGCTCCCGGCGGGCACGTCCTTCAGCTCGGCGAGGCGCGCCTTGAGCTGTTCCTGGAGCGGGTCGGGATAGCGATTGATGGGGCCGTTGTAGGGGCTCTCGTTGGCGTCGAGGAAGACGCTGGCCGGCATGCCCTTGAATTCGTCGCGGGCACAGCTGTAGGGCTTCAGCGCCCAGATATTGGGCCGCACGAGGTCTTTCAGTTCTGCTTTCATAGCGTTGCTTCGTTGGTCGTTCCCTCGGCCGTCTGTGCCAGTCGGAGGCTCATGGCATTGCGGTGGGCGTCGAGCTGTTCGGCTGCGGCCATCGTCTCCACGGCCGGACCTATGGCGCGGATGCCCTGGGGGGTGATGTGCTGGAAGGTGATTTTGCGGATGAAGCTGTCCAGGTTGACGCCGCTGTAAGCACGGGCGTAGCCATTGGTGGGCAGGGTGTGGTTCGTGCCGCTGGCATAGTCGCCGGCGCTCTCGGGGGTGAGAGGGCCCAGGAAGACGCTTCCGGCGTTCTTCACGCGGGCGGCCAGTTCCATGTAGTTGCGGGTCTCGATGATGAGGTGCTCGGGGGCATAGAGGTTGGTGATGCGCATCATCTCATTGTCGTCGCGTACCAAGATTATCTTGCTGTGGCTCAGTGCCTCTGCGGCAATCTCGCGGCGCGGCAGGACGGAGAGCTGACGCTCCACCTCTGCCTCCACCTGGGCTATGAGGCGCTCGCTGGTGGTCAGGAGCAGCACCTGACTGTCGCGCCCATGCTCGGCCTGGCTGAGCAGGTCGGCGGCCACGAAGTCGGGGCGGCTTGTCTCGTCGGCCAAGACCTCCACCTCGCTGGGTCCGGCGGGCATGTCGATGGCCACGTCGGAGAGGCTCACCTGCTGTTTGGCACAGGTGACGAACTGGTTGCCAGGGCCGAAGATTTTGTAGACGCGGGGCACCGACTCGGTTCCGTAGGCCATGGCACCGATGGCCTGCACACCGCCAATCTTGAAGATGCGGCTCACGCCGGCCGTGCGGGCAGCCACCAGTATGGCGGGGTTTACCGAGCCATCGCTTCGCGGCGGGGTGCAGAGGACTATCTCCTGGCAGCCGGCAATGCGGGCCGGGGTGGCCAGCATGAGGACGGTGCTGAAGAGGGGCGCCGTGCCGCCAGGGATGTAGAGGCCCACGCGCTCGATGGCCACGGCCTGCTGCCAGCAGGTGACGCCCTCGGTGACCTCCACCTTCTTGCATTCCAGCCGCTGGGCCTCGTGGAACTTTGCTATGTTGCGGTGGGCCAGACGGATGGACTCTTTCAGCGCGGTGTCTACGACTGCCTCGGCCTGGTCCATTTCCTCGTCGGTGACGGCCAGGCTGGCGAGCTCTACGTGGTCAAACTGTCGCTCGTAGCGGCGCACGGCTTCGTCGCCCTGCTCGCGCACGTCAGCCAGCACAGCGGCCACGGTGGCGTTCAGGTCGGCAGCGTCGCGGGTGGGGCGTCGCAGCAGGCTGGAAAGTTCCTCCTCGGCGGGATATCTGTGAATCTTCATTTCATCAAGGGGTCGTTAGGGAATCATTTTCTCGATGGGCACCACCAGGATGCCCTGTGCGCCCAGCTCCTTCAGCTGGCGGATAATCTCCCAGAAGCGTTTCTCGTCGATGACGGTGTGGACGGAGCTCCAGCCCTCGGTGGCCAGAGGCATCACGGTGGGGCTCTTGGCTCCGGGCAGGATGCTCACCACCTGCGGCACGCGGTCGGTGGGCACGTTCATGAGGACGTACTTCTTGTCCTCTGCTGCCTTTACGGCTTCGATGCGGAAGAGCAGTTCGTCGAGCTCGGCCTGTTTCTGGGCGTCGAGGTTGCGGTTGCCTATCAGCACGGCCTCGCTCTGCATGACGGTCTCCACCTCGGCCAGGTTGTTGCTGACGAGCGTGCTGCCGCTGCTGACGATGTCGAAGATGGCGTCGGAGAGCCCTATGCCGGGGCTGATCTCCACCGAACCGGTGATGACGTGTATGTCGGCCTTGATATGGTGTTCCTGCATGAAGCGGCTCAGGATGCCGGGATACGAGGTGGCCACCTTGCGTCCCTCGAACCAGCTGAGGCCGGGATAGGGGGTGTTCTTGGGGATGGCCAGCGAGAGGCGGCAGCGGCTGAAGCCCAGGGGCCGCACGATGCGGGCGTCCTCCTGGAGTTCCTCAAACTCGTTCAGCCCCACGATGCCCAGGTCGGCCACGCCCGTGGCTACGCTCTGGGGGATGTCGTCGTCGCGCAGATAGAGAATCTCCACGGGGAAATTGCTGCTCTGCACGAGCAAAGTGCGCTTGCTGCTGCTCACCTTGATGCCGGCCTCGGCCAGCAGGGCCATGGTGTCTTCGTTCAGGCGACCCTTAGACTGTACTGCAATTCGTAACATTTTCTCTAAATTTGGTTACAAAGATACGAAGATTTTGAGAATAAAGGTGTATCTTTGCCGCTCAAATCCACAATTTATGAAGAAAACAGTACTTTCCTCCCTACTGCTGGCTGCCTCGATGGTTGCCTCGGCTCAGGTGAACATCCAGGCCCACTACGACCTGGGGCGCAAGACCAACCCGAACTCGGAGAACGACCGTCCGAACGTGACGGCCACCTTCGAGCAGTTTCGGCCCGACCGCCTGGGCAATATCTTCTACTTCATCGACCTGGACTTCTACAGCCACGGCATGAAGGGGGTCTACATGGAATTCTCGCGCGAGTTCCGGCTGGGATGGCGCGGGCTGCACATCCACGGCGAATACAACGGCGGACTGACCACGGGGCGCGAGGATGCCTGGAGCAGCCAGTTCCAGCACGCTGCGCTCGTCGGCCCGGCCTACAACTGGGCCAGCAGCGATTTCCGCCGCACCTGGAGCATTCAGGCGCTCTTCAAGCAATACTTCCACGGCAACCACGGCGCCCGGGCCTATGCCTCGTGGCAGCTGACGGGCGTGTGGGGCATCACCTTCGGGCAGCGCGACATGTTCACCTTCTCGGGCTACATCGATTTCTGGCGCAACCGCAAGGCCGACGGCGACTACAACGTGACGATGCAGTCGGAGCCGCAGCTGTGGTACAACCTGAATAGCCTGCGCCGCGGACGCAAGACGAACCTGAGCGTGGGCACGGAGTGGGAGCTGAGCAACAACTTCATCCACCCCACCTCGGCCACCGGCCGCACCTTCTTCTGGAACCCCACCCTGGCGGTGAAGTGGACGATGAAGTAAGCCCAGGGCTGCCGCCGATAAAAAAACAGCGCTCCCCCTGCCGCCTTTTTCGGGCGAGCAGGGGGAGCGTTTTTTTGTTTGTTCGGGTCGGGGGAACCGTCCGGGGTTACCTCTCCACGCGCAGCGTCTTGAGGTCCTCGGGGCGGCTGCTGGTGCCCACCATCACCTCGAAGCGGCCGGGGAGGGCGGTGATGGTGTTCGTCTGCGGGTTCCACCATTCGAAGGTCTTGTCGTCCATGGGGATTTCGACGGTGACGCTCTGGCCGGCCTTCACCTCGACGCGGCGGAAGGCGCGGAGCGTGCGCAGCGGGCCCTGGGCATCGTCGGGACGGCGCAGATATACCTGCACCACCTCGGCTCCGTCGCGGCTGCCCTGGTTGGTGACGCGGGCTGTGAGCACGCCCTTGCGATACTTCACCTTGTCCACCTTGAAGGTGGTGTAGCTCAGTCCGAAGCCGAACGGCCAGAGGGGTTCCTCGGTCATGTAGCGATACGTGCGGTCGGCCATGCGGTAGTCCTCGAAGTCGGGCAGCTGGGCTGTGTTGCGGTAGAAGGTGACAGGCAGTTTGCCCGAGGGGTTGTAGCGACCATAGAGGACGTCGGCCACGGCCGTGCCGCCGCTCTGTCCGGGATACCAGGCCTGGACGATGGCATCGCACCATTTGGCCTCGGGTTCCAGTGCCACGGCCGAGCCGGAGCAGTTGACGAAGACCACGCGGTAGCCAGCGTCGCGGAACTTGCGGAGCAGCACGCGCTGGGCGTCGGGCAGCTCGATGCTGGTGCGGTCGCCGCCGTGGAAGCCGGGATACTTCACGGGCATCTCCTCGCCCTCGAGGTGGGGCGAGATGCCGCCCACGAAGACCACCACATGGGTCTCGGGGCTGGTGGCAGCCGTCATCTCGCTGAACTTGACGAGCGAGTCCTTGGCGGCCTGCTCGTAGGTCAGCACGAGGGGATAGTCAAAGAACTGGAGGTCGGACGAGGCGCTCTTCTTGAGGGCCTCGAGGATGGTCACGGTGTGGGTGGGGAAGCCGTTGTAGTTGCCCCACTGCATGGTGGAGTCCACTGCATTCTGCCCGATGACGAGCAGCTTCTGGTCGGCCTTCAGGGGGAGCAGGTCGTTGCGGTTCTGCAGCAGGACGATGCTCTGGCGTGCGGCCTCGAGGGCCAGCTGGCGGTGTCCGGGGCAGTCGACTACGGAGGCCGGAATCTGCTTCCACTCGACGAGCTTCTCGTCGTCCATGTCGCCCAGACGGAAGCGGGCGGCCATGACGCGCTTGAGGCTGCGGTCTATCTCGGCCTCGGTGATCTTGCCCTGTTCCACACCCTCGACGAGTGCGCCGAAGGAACGGCCACACTCGAGGTCGGTTCCGGCGCGCACGGCATGCGATACGCCGTCCACCTGGTTGGCCGAGAAATTGTGACGTCCGGGCTCCCAGAAGTCGTAGACGGCCCAGCAGTCGCTCACGACGAGGCCCTTGTAGCCCCATTCGTCGCGCAGAATCTGGGTGAGCAGCCGCGTGTTGCCGCAGCAGGGCTCACCGTCGAAGCTCTGGTAGGCGCACATGATTTCGGCCACGTTGCCCTCCTGGACGAGGGTCTTGAAGGCGGGCAGATAGGTCTCGTAGAGGTCGCGCATGGGCAGGTCCTGAATGTCGAGGCGATGGCGGCTCCATTCGGGTCCGCTGTGCACGGCAAAGTGCTTGCCGCAGGCCAGCAGCTTCTGGTAGCGATGGCCGTCGGGGCCCTGCAGTCCGCGCACCACGGCCAGCCCCATGCGGCTCGTCAGATAGGGGTCTTCGCCGTAGGTCTCCTGGCCGCGTCCCCAGCGCGGGTCGCGGAAGATGTTGATGTTGGGGGTCCAGAAGGAGAGGCCCTGGTACCAGGCATTCTCGTGGCCCTCGTGGCGGGCAATGTTGTTCTTGGCGCGGGCTTCGGTGCTGGCGGCGTCGAAGCAGCGCAGGACGAGCGAGTCGTTCCACGTGGCGGCCAGGCCCATGGTGATGGGGAAGACGGTGGCGTTGCCGTTGCGGCCCACGCCGTGGAGCGCCTCGTTCCACCAGTTGAAGCGGGGCAGGCCCTTCTCGGGCATGCGGGGCGACTCGTACTTCAGCAGCGCTACTTTCTCCTCGAGCGTCAGCCGCTTGCACAGGTCCTCGGCGCGCTGCTCGGCCGAGAGCGACGGGTCTTGATAGGGGAACTTCTCCTGCTGGGCGGCCACGTGCATGCAGAGGGCGCTGGCGAGGAGGAGTGTCAGGGAACGGAGTTTCTTCATCGTTTTTTCTTTTTTTGCGTAGGTTATTACTATGTTTCGTTGATTTCGGAGGACAAAGTTACGTTTTTTTCCGCAGGCGGCAAAACAAGCGGCCCAAATATGTGACTAAAGGTTTACATTTTTGCGTCTCTATTTTAACGGAAAGTTCGATCGGAACCGAAACGGTCAAGGGTTTTGAGCAAAACAACGGGGTGTTTTGCCCAACGCAACGTGTTGTTCCGGCCCCAGGAACACGTTCTTTCGCCCAAAATCCCGGCTTGCTCAGGAAAAACCAAATTTTGGAAGCATTGATTTTCAAGCACTTTTGAATTTGGAATTTTGAGTTTTTAATTGCAACGAGCCGCGGCGCACCGATTCTCACCGTTTTCCACCTGTGTTTTCGGGGGGCTGAAATCGGAAGGGGCAGGCCGTAGTGGTAAAAAATACTTATGAATCGGGGAGGATGGCGAGGGGAGCTAACGACAATTAGGGCAATTGAGA
>CAMJRQ010000051.1 GCA_946408305.1 uncultured Prevotellaceae bacterium | reverse complement strand
TATGCAGCCGCGCTCCACGAGCGCGAACCTCAGGCCCCGCTTCTCACGGCCCTCATCTATCTGCGCCAGGCTCATCAGTCACAATTCGACCCCACGCTGAACATCGCCCCGCAGCCGGGCGGCGAGGCCACAACCGATGTGCGCCCACTGCTGCCCGAGTTTCTCGACCGCCTGCGCCAGCTCCTCGCAGAAATCTTCGCTCCCGGACAAGCCTTTCCGCCCACCGCCGTGCAGCGCCGCTGCCAGCAGTGCCCTTTTACCATCCTCTGCCACCGGCAGCACCGGTAACCGCTCCCGCGGGCCGTGCAGAAAAATCAGGTATATCTGCGAGAATCAGCGTGAGAAAAATCACATCAAGCTTTGTTTTTCCGCTCGCTTAATCGTACCTTTGCAGTATGAATCGGAAAATGCGCAGAAGCCTGGGAGGCGCGGTGGCGGCAATCGTGTTGCTGCCAGCGCTGTTGTGGGCGTTGCTCTACGTGCCACCCATTCAGGACTGGGTGCTACGCAGGGCGGCACGGCAGTTGGAGCGGCAGACTGGGCTCGCGCTGAGCTACGACCGTTTGCGGCTCACTCCCCTGCTGGACATCGAGGCCGAGGGGCTGACGGCGACACGCGATGGCGACACGCTGGTGGACGTAGGGCAGGCTACGGTGGACCTGAGCTTCCGGCAGATTCTGCGCGGACGCCTCGCCGTGGATGGCATCGGGCTGAAGGATGGACGCCTGGATTCGCGCGACCTTTGGGAGCCGTTTGCCCTGAAAGGCCGTGTGGGCGACTTGTGGATTCAGGCCCGAGACGCAGACCTGCGCCGGAAGCTGCTGACGGTGAACGACGTACGTCTGGAAGGCTGCGATCTGGACATCGCGGTGGGCGAACAAACCGAGAGCGATTCGACGGAGAGCACCCGGCCAGAATGGCGCATCGCAGTGGAGCGCCTCGCCATCGACGATTCGCGCGTTGGCGTGAAGTTGCCTTCCGACTCCATCAGCTTGGCAGCAGTGCTGAACGAAGCACGGCTGGAGGGGGCCGAGATTCGGCTCGACGAGGCGACGTACGCCGTGGAGAAGGTTTCACTGAAAGCTGACTCGCTGCGATACGACCGCGGCGATGGGGCACGACAGGCCACCGGGCTCGACACAAATCACCTACGCCTGAGCGATATCAACCTGGGAGCGGAGAGCTTCCGCTACGCTGCCGACAGCGACCGTCTGGAGGCCAACCTGTGGTGCCAGGGACTGCGCGAAGAGTGTGGGCTGGAGGTGACCGACATGAAGGCGCAGGCAGTGATGGAGCGGGGACGGCTGATGCTGCGCGAGGCCGAGATAGAAACGCCTCACAGCAGTTTGAAGGCCGAGGGGACGATGGACTTGAGCGCACTGCAACGGGGCGGCAAGGGACGGATGGACCTCGAGGCCGACATCCGGCTGGGCCTCGACGACCTGAGGGCCGCCACCGACGAGAAGACGCGCGCACTAATAGACAAAATGTACCGGGGCAGCCAGCCCATCGAGGCAGAGCTGAGAGCCACGGGCAACGTGGACAGCCTTTGGATGGAACGCATGAGGGTGGAGATTCCGGGTGTGGCACGCATCGAGGGCGGCGGATGGCTGACCAACCTGGCCGACCCCGACCGCCGGCCGGCCCTCGAGGCCGAGGTAGATCTGAGCGCCACCGACCTCTCGATGGTGAATCGTCTGGCAAACAGCGAATCGTTCCGTCTGCCACGCCTGACCATGACAGGAAAGCTGGGCATGAAGGGCGACCGATACAGCGTGGACGCGCTGGTGAGAGAGGGTGGCGGCAAGGCCCGGCTCACGGGGTGGTACGACACGGCCACCACGGGATACGAAGCCAGGCTGCACACCGACGGGCTGGCAGCCAACCATTTCCTGGCCCACAAGGAGCTGGGACGAGTATGGCTCACGGCCAAGGCCCGCGGACGCGGATTCGACCCCTTCGACCCCAAGACTCGCCTGGAAGCCGAGGCACAGGTGGACCGTCTCTGCTACGCCGACCACGAGATAGAAGACGTCTGGCTGAAAGGGCGCGTGGCCAATGGCCGGGGCCGACTGGAGATGAAGGGCGAGAACGAGCTGCTGGGCCTCGATGCCTGCGCCGAGGCCGACATGGCACGCACGCTGAGCAACGCCCATCTGGATGCCGACCTGCGCCATCTGGCAGCCCAAAAGCTGGGTCTGACGAAGGACTCGCTCACCGTGAGCCTCGCACTCCATGCCGAGGGCGAGAGCGACCTGCGCGACACTCATCGTCTAGAGGCCACGATAAAGGCGCTCACCCTGCAGCTGCCCGACACGACGTTCTATCCCCACGACCTGACGGCTCGTCTAGCCACCACGGCCGAGCAGATGAGCGCCGCCGTCGCTTCGGGCGACCTGCAGGCCGAGGCCCAGAGCGGACAGGGCTTCGGGGAGCTGAGAGCCGCATTGCAGGGACTGATGGCCGAACTCGAAGCCGAGCGTCGCAACTTCTGCATCCGGCAAGACACACTGCGCTCGCTGCTGCCCAACTTCAGGATGAGCCTGCGCTCGGGCAGCGACAATCCCGTGGCCAACATCCTACAGGCCAACGGGCTGGAGATGGAACGGCTGGAGATGGAGCTGCGCTCGGACACCACGAGCGGGCTGAACGGCAACGGACGTCTGTGGGCACTCGACACCGGGGCCCTGCTGCTTGACACCATCTCGTGGAACCTCTTTCACGAGGCCGACGGGCTGAGGATGGAGGGACGCGTGAGAAACGGACCTAAGAACAAGACGGTGAGCTTCGAGAGCAGACTGGCTGCCCAGCTGACACAGACGGGAGCCCAGGCATCGTTGCTTTTCTACGACGCCAAGGGACGCAAGGGCGTGGACCTCGGGCTGCAGGCCGAGATGCTCGAGAACGGCTCGCGCATCCACTTCGAGCCGCTCAATCCCGTGCTGGCCTACCGACACTTCCGGTTGAACGAGGACAACTTCGTGGCGCTGACAAACGACAGACGCATTGAGGCGGCCGTGGACTTGCTGGCCGACGACGGCACCGGAATAAAACTCTACAGCACACCGGGCGAGGCGCTGCAAGACCTGACGCTGAGCCTTAACCACTTCAACGTGGGCGAGTTGGCCAACGCGCTGCCCTACATGCCGCCCATCGGCGGGCTACTCCACGGCGACTTCCACTACGTGCAGGCCGACAGCACGACGCTCTCGGTCTCCACCGACATGACCGTCCGCCAGATGCGCTACGACGGAGCCGAGCTGGGCGACGTGGGGCTCAACGCCGTCTATCTGCCCAATGCCGACGGGACGCACTATGCCGACGGAATCGTGACGCACAACGGAAACGAAGTGATGATGCTGAGCGGCGGCGTCAAGACGGGAAAAGGTAAGACGGAGGCTCCCGAAATCGACGGAACGGCGCAGCTCGTACATCTGCCGCTGACGCTGGCCAACGGATTCATCCCCAACGGAATGGCACAGCTGAAAGGAACCGTTGACGGCGAGTTGCAGGTGAAGGGAACCACGCAGCAGCCACTGTTGAGCGGCCTGCTGACCACCGATGCCATGAAGCTCATCTCCGAACCCTACAACCTGAACCTGGCCTTCCCCAACGACACGCTGCGCATCAGCCAGAGTCGCATTGACCTGGACCGCATCGAGGCCTACACCACCGGACGGAACCCGCTCACGCTCGACGGAAACGTGGACTTCCGCCAGACCGATGCCATACGCCTCGACGTGACCGTCAGGGCCGACAACTACCAGCTTATCAACGCCCCGAAACAGCGCAACTCTCTGGCCTACGGAAAGGCAAACGTCGACGTCAGAAGCCGAATCAGCGGAACGCTGGACAACCTGAAGATGCGCGGACGGCTCAACGTGCTGGGGACAACCGACCTGACCTACGTCCTCGAGGACAGCCCGCTCACCGTCGAGGACCGTCTCGCCGACCTGGTGACCTTCACAGACTTCAACGACACCATCGAGGCGGAGGTGACCAAGACAAAGCGAAAGTTCCTCGACATGCAATTCGTCCTCTCCATCCAACCCTCGGCCCAGCTCCATTGCCTGCTGAGCGAGACGGGGCAGGACTACATCAACCTGGAAGGCGGAGGCGACCTGACGCTGAGCTACGACAACGCCCGCGGAATGCAGATGAACGGCCGATACACCATCCTAAGTGGCGACATGAACTACACCGTCCTGCCCGTGGTGGGCAGCAAGCACTTCCACATCGAGAACGGCAGCTACGTCGAGTTCCGCGACGAGCTGACGAACCCCACGCTCAACATCCGAGCCCGCGAACGCATGAGGAGCACCGTGACCGAGAACAACCAGCCACGGAGCGTGGCCTTCGACGTCGGGCTGAACATCTCGCAGACGCTTGAGAACATGGGATTGCAGTTCACACTCTCAGCCCCCGAAGACCTGACCGTGCAGAACCAGCTGGCCGCCATGAGCGACGAAGACCGCGGGCGAGTGGCCGTGACGATGCTGGCCACGGGAATGTATCTGAGCGACTTCTCCGAGACGCCCGGCTTCAGCACCAGCAACACGCTGAACAGCTATCTGCAGAACGAGATAAACAATCTGGTGGGCATGGCACAGAGTACCATAGACTTCAACGTGGGAATCGAGAACACCACCACCCAGTCGGGCTCGGCACAGACCGACTACAGCTTCTCCTTCGCCAAGCGTTTCTGGGGAAACCGCATCGCCGTAATCGTCGGAGGAAAGGTCTCGTCGGGTGCCGACGCCCAGAACACCGGACAGAGCATCATCGACAACATCTCGATAGAATACCGCCTCGACCAGAGCGCCACACGCTACGTTCGTGTCTACTACGACCACAACTACGAGTCGCTCCTCGAGGGTGAGATAACCGAGATGGGAGCCGGAGTGGTCTTCCGCCGCAAGACAGAGCGGCTGGGCGAACTCTTCATCTTCCGCAAGAAGCCCCAAGAAACAAGGCTCCAGCCCCGAACGAACGAACCCACGAAACCCGCGAAATGAGACGCATCGCCCGATACATAGGATTATCTGCAGCAGCCTGCTGGATGGCACTCCTCGCAGCCTGCGACACGATGAGCAACCTGCCCGTCGAGGAGGTGCTCTATACCGGCATCAGCGAGCTGGCCTACGACAAACCGCCGAAGAAGGCGAAAGCTGAAAAGACGGACGACGAGGAGGGTGTCATCACAGCTCTGGCTGGAGCCTACAACACCGTGGAGGGACTGCTCTCGGGCGACGCTTCGGCGCTCGACTCACTCCGCAAGACGGTTCGCCCCGAGGAAGCAGAGTTTCCGATTGACGCCAAGAAGGATGCCCTGGCCTACGAGACCGCGAAGGAGGAGATTGAGGGTGCACTCTCGTTTGCGCCGAACGGCTCCATCATGGGCAGCAGCCGGGTAAGATGGCCCTGGCCCGTGAGGCTGTGGGTCTACAACCGCTACCTGAAAGCCGAGCGCCGCTTCGGCAAATGGATGTTCAACACCTTTGCCTCGAAACCGCGCTACATCAGCACCGCCAATCCGAGTGTGCGCACTCAGGTGGCCCGCAACACGCTGAAGAACTACGGCTATCTGCGCGGCTGGGCAGATCACGACACGGTGCCCGGGCCGAACGCGCGTCAGGCGAAACTCTCCTACGAAGTGCATCCGGGCGAGCTCTTCCACCTCGACTCGATTCGCTACTGCGGCTTCCCACACGAGGCAGACAGCCTCATTCACCTCTACCGGAAAGCCTCGCTGCTGCATCGCGGCGACCCCTTCAGTGTGCCCAACCTGGACGAGGAACGCAAGAGGCTGAGCACGCTTTTCCGCAACAACGGCTACTATTTCTTCCAGCCCGAACACATCACCTACAGGGCCGACACGCTGCAACGGCCGCTGCGCGTGCAGTTGGAAGCCCGGCCACAGCCCGACATGCCCGCCGAAGCGGCCCGACCTTATTACATGGGCGAGACGTTTATCACGCTGCTGAAATACAACGACATGCAGATTCGCGACACCATCGGGCCACGCTTCCTGCGCATGGAATACAGCGGCGGACACCGTCCGCCTCTGAAGCTGGGAGCCATGGCCCACTTCCTCTTCTACCGCAAGGGCGACCTCTATCGGCAACGGCCCCACGAGATGATGCAGCAGAAACTGTCGGGGATGGGCATCTACTCGCGGATGAGGGTGAGCTATCTGCCCAAAGACACGACGGCGAACTGCGACACGCTGAACGTCTACATCAACGCCATGCTGGACAAGCCCTACGACGCTGAATTTGAAGGCAAGGTGACGACGAAGAGCAACGGACAGGTGGGACCGGGCGTGACCTTCTCCATGTCGAAGCAGAATGCTTTCCGCGGAGCCGAGACGCTGGCGCTCAAGCTCTGGGGCTCCTATGAATGGCAGACGGGAGCCAACATGCACGGGCGCAGTTCGCTCATCAACTCCTATGAATACGGCGCCAGCCTGAACCTGAACTATCCGCGGCTGATGCTGCCGGGCGGCGCAAGGAAGCTGAACCGGAAGTCGTTCTCGGCCACCAACTTCGTCATCGACGCCCGATGGCTGAACCGGGCCAACTACTTCGGCCGCGTGTCGCTCGGGGCACGTGTCAGCTATGAATACCAGACGCGGCCGGCCGTGCAGCACACCATCACCCCCTTCCGTCTGGACTACGACGTGAAGCTGCACTCCACGGCACAGTTCGATTCCATCGTCGGTGCCAACCAGGCACTCTATGCCAGCATGAGGAATCAGTTCGTGCCGAGCATGGAATATATCTACAACTGGAAGAGCCGCCGCCATGCGCCACGCACCTTCACGCTGGTGCTGAAGGAGGCGGGCAACGTCACCTCGGCCATCTATGCCGCCTTCGGCCAGTCGTTCCGCAAGGAGGGTCGCGAGCTCTTCGGAGTGCCCTTTGCCCAGTTTGTGAAGGCCAGCGCGCAGTACACCCACTTGTTCCGCCTGACACCGCGCAGCGGCATCGCCACCCGCGTCTTTGCCGGCGCCGTCTACAGCTATGGCAACAGCCCCACAGCCCCCTACAACGACCTCTTCACCATCGGCGGAGCCAACAGCATCCGCGCCTTTGCCATCCGCAGCATAGGCCCGGGAAGCTACAAGCCGGCCGACAGCCGTTATTCCTACATCGACGAGATGGGCGACCTGAAGTTCGAGGCCAACGCCGAGTATCGTTTCCCGGTGATAGCCAACCTCTACGGGGCTGTCTTCCTGGATGCGGGCAACGTCTGGCTCCTGAAGAAGAGCGACGACCAGCAAGGGGGAAGCATCAACGCCAGGAGGCTGGGCGACGAGATAGCGCTGGGCACGGGTGCCGGACTGCGATACGACCTCGACTTCCTGGTCATCCGCTTCGACGTCGGTGTGGGAATCCATGCCCCCTACGACACAGGGCGACGAGGCTATTACAACATGACGAGTTTCGGAAAGAGCCTGGGCTACCACCTGGCCATCGGATATCCATTCTAACCCCCAATATGAACTCAAAATTATTCACTCATAACCATTAACTCATAATTAGTAACATGAAGCCAACATTATTTCTCTTGGCCGCCGGAATGGGGAGTCGTTACGGCGGACTGAAACAGTTAGACACGCTGGGCCCTCAGGGACAGAGCATCATGGATTACAGCATCTACGACGCCATCCAGGCCGGCTTCGGCAAGATTGTGTGGGTCATCCGGCGCGATTTCGAGGAGCAG
>CAMJRQ010000050.1 GCA_946408305.1 uncultured Prevotellaceae bacterium | reverse complement strand
GGTGCTCAGCGGACGCTCGGCCGACGACTATAACGACCGCGGCGACGAGCACGTGCGCCCCCAGCAGCAGACGTTCGCGGTGAAGAACGGAACCGTTAGCCTGCCGCCCCATTCGCTCTGCTTCCTGACGATTGAATAGCGTTTTTATCCCTCCCCCGATTCGACGGGGAAGGGCATTCTACCGCAGGTTCAGGAAGATGGTGCGCATGCCTTCGCCGAGCTCGGTGTCGTCGGTGCACTGCCAGTACATGGCGCCCAGCAGACCCTGCTCCTTGATGTAGCGACACTTGTAGGCCAGCGAGACGGGGCTGTCGTAGGCCAGCACCAGCTTGCCGTCGGCTCCGGCCAGATAGGGCACCTTGCCCACCTCGTCCCAGTGGCGCTGATAGAGTCCGCCCGTCTGGCCCGTCTTCACGAAGCGGCCCAGCACCTTGTCCTTTCCCCCGCCACGGCCATAGAGCGGCATGCCGAGCGTGAGCTTCTGGCGCGGCACACCGGCTTTCAGATGAGCCTGGACGGCTTCGTCCACCGTGATGCGGCCCGAGAGAGCCGAGCGATAGAGCGTCGTGTGGTGGTAGGGCGGATTGGCCACGTCGTAGGCCATGATGTTCACGAAGTCGAGATACTTCATGCAGGCGCGGAAGTCGATGAACTTGGCGTCGGCGATGGTGGCAATGGTGAGCAGCTTCTTCTTGCCCAGCGCACGGCGCAGGTCGCGCATGAGCAGGGTGAAGTTGTCCGTGTCGTCGGGCGAGCTGGAGATGCCCGCCTCGTTGCTGGTGGGGTATTCCCAGTCGATGTCGATGCCGTCGAGCCCATATTCGTCTACGGCCCGCTTGCAGGCGTCCACGAAACTCTGGCGGCAACGCTCGTCGGCAGCCATCTCGCTGAAGTTGCCAGCCCCCCATCCGCCGATGGAGAGGATAATCTTCAGCGAGGGCTTCTGCTCCTTGAGCGTCATCACCTTTCGGAGATAGTCGGGTTTCGTGATGGTCAAGCCGTCGAACGTCTTGGTGACATTCCCGAAGGCATAGTTGATGTGGGTCATCAGCGTGGGGTCGGGGAGCTTCTCGGTGGTCCATGCGGCGATGTAGGCCACGATGATGGGGTCTTTGTCCTTGGCCTTGATGCCCTGTGTGGCAAAGGCTGCTGCGAGGAGGAGGCAGAGAATACGTTTCATGACTGTTTTGTTTAATTGTTAAGGTTGTGGAAATGGTGAAGTGCTGAACCATTGGTGGCTCCATCCTCGCCATTCGGCGAATACCGGGGCCGGAGCCGGGAGGCGCCTGATGAGCGTAGTGGGAATGCCCGACGAGGGGTCGAGGGCATAGAAGAGCAGGCAGTTGTCGTCGCGGCAGGCCACGCAGAGGAGGTCGCCTCCGGGACTCAGCGAGAAATGGCGCGGGTGGGCTCCGGTGGGAGTGAAGGTGGGGGGAGCAAGGGTGCCGTCGGAGTTGATGCGGAAGGTGGCGATGCGGTCGGCCGAGGTGCAGCTCGCTGCTCCGCGAGTGCTGCTGACGCGCACGGTGGCATAGAGCCTGTGTCCGTCGGGGCTGAGGGCAATGTGTGCGCCGCCCTGAGGGTGCTCCTCGTGGAGGCAGAAGCGCTGGACGATGTGCAATCCCTCCGTCGCAGAGGGCTGGCACACCAGCACCTCGTCGCTCAGTTCGGTCACCACGTAGAGGAGGTGCGACAGCGGATGCTCCACTCCCATGCGCGGCCCGCAGCCCGGAGGCAGACTGACGGGTTCGTCGGAGTCGGCATCCAGCTGCCCGTCGGCCACACGATAGCGGTGGAGCGTGTCCGTCCCGAGGTCAACGACCCAGAGCCGCTGTCCGCCTTCGGCCAGGAAGGACGAGTGGACGTGGGGGCTCTGCTGCCGCTGGGGGTCGGGGCCGTGGCCGCTGAACGTGAGCAGACGGGGTGGGGCAGAGGGGATGCCGTCGGGCGAGAGGTCGAAAAGCGAGAGCGAGCCGCTGGTGTAGTCAGCCACCACGGCCTGACGCGGCAGCAGGGTGATGTGGCTCGAATGGCGCCCCGGCGTGGGATATTCGCCGAGCGGGTGCCCCGTCTGCCCGTCGAAGAGGCAGAGCGACGAACCCTCGGGAAGGCTTCGCAGCGCGTAAATCTTGCCAAAGCCCTCTGCCAAGTAGGTGTGCCCCCACTCGGGGGTGAACAATCCCAGCAGGTTAAACATCCGGCTCTTAACCTGTTTCTAACTCTTTATAAACCCTTTAACCCTCCTTAGAAGTATCCGCCTTTCTCCTTGATTTCCTGGATGCTCTGTCCTTCGTGCACCCAGGAGAAGATTTTCTTCTCGTTCTCCTTGATTTCCTCGGCGCGCAGCAGCACGTCGTAGGCAATGTCGCGCGGCACGACGAGCACGCCGTCGATGTCGCCCAGCACCACGTCGCCGGGTTTGATGGTGACGTTGCCAATCTTGATGGGAATCTGATAGTGCGTGATGAGGCAGCGGCCCAGCGAGCCGTTCGAGATGCGGTATTCGTAGAAGACGGGGAAATCGGCCTCGAGAATCTGGTGCGTGTCGCGAATGCCACCGTCGATGCAGGCGGCCTTCACCTTCTTGCCCTTGGCCGTCGACGTCATCACTCCGCCCCAAAGGGTGGCCTCCTGGTCGCGGCTGGTGTCCCAGACGACGAAGTGGTCCTCGCCCAGTGTGTCGAGCATCTGTGTGCGGAACTCCATCTCACCCGTGATTTTCACGTTGGGCGCACTCTTCACGGTGAAGGCAAATCCGGCCACCGTGCGGTATTCGCGCAGGGGCTTGATGCGGTTGGGGAGGGCCTGGTTGAGCAGGCAGAACTCGCGCATCACGTCGTTCACGGCGCCCAGATAGAGTTGTTCGTAGCGCTGGAGCAGTTCTTTCTCGGGGATGGGGAAGGGCTTCTGGCTGATGCCTTCGCGGCTCTCGATGAGTTTCTCCAACTTCATCATTCCCACTTCTTTCTTGTATTGGTCTACGCTCATGTTTGTATCAATGTTGAATGGTTAAAATGTTAAATCGTTGAAATGTTAGGATGTTTGATTAGCTCCAGATGCGGTCGTTCGAGAACTCGCGGTCCCACTGGTCGGTGGGCTCCCACAGTCCGGGAATGTCGGGGTTGATTTTCTCGGCGATGAGTTCTTCGTTGAGCTCGGTGATGCCCAGTCCGGGGCCGTCGGGCACGGTGATGAATCCGTCCTTGACGAGCGGTTCGGGCAGTCCCTTCACCAGATTCTGCCACCAGGGCACGTCGACCGAGTGGAGCTCCAGTGCCAGCACGTTGTGCATGGCTGCGGCCACGTGTACGGCTGCCATACAGGCGATGGGGCTCTCGGCCATGTGCACGGCCACGGCCACTCCGTTCTCGTCGGCCATGTCGGCAATCTTCTTCAGCTCCAGTGCGCCGCCGCAGGTCAGGATGTCGGGGTGAATGATGGAGACGCCGTGCTGCTTGATGAGCGGCTCGAAGTTCTCCTTCAGATAGATGTCCTCGCCGGTGGCCACGGGCACGCAGGTGGAATTCGTCAGCCGGACGTACTGGTCGGTATACATCCAGGGAATCATGTCCTCCATCCAGGCGATGTTGTACTTCTCGATGCGGCGGGCAAAGCGGATGCAGTCCTCCACGCAGACGTGGCCGAAGTGGTCGATGGCCAGCGGCACCTCGTAGCCGATTTCCTCGCGCACGTCGCTGACGTACTTCTCCAGCACGTCGAGTCCCTTTTCCGTCAGGTGTATGCCGGTGAAGGGGTGGGCCGTGGTGACGATGTCGTAGCTCATCTGCCGGCGCACCATGTCGGCCGTCACCGAGCCGCTCTGCACGTTCAGGATGTGGGGCGTGTAGCGCTTCATGTCGTCGATGAAGCCCAGCGGGGCGTTGATGGTTCCGGGCTCGTCGAGCAGCAGCCCGATGCCGAGGTCCATCTTCAGGAACGTGAAGCCCATCTCCATGCGCTTCTTCAGTGCCCGTCCCATGGCGTGGCCGTCGTTGTCCTTGCCGTCGGCGTCGGTGTCGCAGTAGACGCGGATGCGGTCGCGATATTTGCCACCCAGCAACTGGTAGAGGGGCACTCCGTAGGCCTTGCCCACGATGTCCCACAGGGCTATCTCGATGCCCGAGACGCCGCCGCCCTGGCGCGACGGGCCGCCGAACTGTTTAATCTTGTGGAACAGACGGTCCACCTGGCAAGGGTTCTCGCCCAGTATGCGGCTCTTCAGCATCAGGGCATAGGTCTTGCTCGAGGCGTCGCGCACCTCGCCGTAGCCCACGATGCCTTGGTTGGTGTAAATCTTCAGGAGTGTGCATCGCTTGGGGGCGCCGTCGATGTCGGCAAACCTCATGTCTGTGATGCGCAGCGTAGAGGGGTTGATTGAAGTATTCATGTCTTGTGTGAAATGTTTGTGGTTTCAGGTGAAGGGTATTTTCATGCCGCCGTCGATGGGTATGTCGGCGCCGGTGATGTAGCGGCCCTCGTCGGAGCAGAGCAGCAGTACGGCGGGGGCTATGTCCTCGGGCTGGCCTACGAAGCCCACGGGGATGGACTGCTCGATTTTCTTCCTGTAGGCAGCGTCGGCGAGCGCTTCGACGTTGCGGATGGTCTCGATGGCTCCGGGCGCCACGTTGTTGATGGTGATGCCGTCGGCGGCCAGCTGGGTGGAGAGCGTCATGCAGAGGTTGTTCTGCGCTGCCTTGGTAGCGGCATAGACGGCCATGGCCGTGTTGGGCCTGTATTGCTGCACGCTGCCGACGGTCACGATGCGGCCCCACTGCCGGCGGCGCATCCACGGCACACAAGCCTGGATGAGGGCGAGCGAGGCACGTACGTTCACGTGCATCTGCGTGTCGAACTGGGCGGCGTCGATCTGCTCCCACGGGTTGCGAATCTGCACCGAGGCGTTCAGCACCAGGATGTCCACTTCCAGCTGGTTTGCTGCGGCAAAGTCGAGGAAGTCCTCCTTCGTGCGGTCCGAGGCGAGGTCGTATTTCCACGTCAGATACTCGGCTCCCATCTCATCGAGAGCCTTCAGCGTCTGCTGCGCTATGTCGTCCCTCGAGCGCCAGTTTATCACGACGCGCGCTCCCTGGCGAGCCAGCGTCAGGGCCACGGCCCGCCCTATTCCTTGTCCGCTCCCCGTGACGAGAGCGGTTTTTCCTTTCAGGCTAAACATTTTTATTTATGTCCAATTTATGTGTTTCGTTCAGTTCTCCTCTACGTAGTAGTCCTTGTCGAACGTGTGCTTCGTGGCCAGCAGAATCAGCAGTCCGCCCAGCAGGAAGAAGAGGCCCAGCGAGGCTATGCCCCATCCGAAGGCCTCGATGTCGTTGTCCGAGCCCTGCACGGCACCCAGGTATACGGGTGCCACGCAGCCCATGAGGAAGGCGAAGGCCGTCATCACACCCACCGACGACGCCCTGAGCCGCGGGCTGATGACGTCGAACATGGCGGCGTAGAGGTTCGAGTCGTAGACACCGCGGAAGATGCCGTAGAGCGCCATGGCGATGCAGGCGATGGCCAGGTTGGGCGCGAAGCCCACCAGCACCAGGAAGGGTGCTCCGCCCAGCAGTCCGATGTACTCCGTCGTCATCCGCGCGTGGCGGCTCTTGAGTGCCATGCGGTCCGACAGACGTCCGCCCAGCAGCACGCCCACGATGGCAAAGCCGCAGCTGAAGAGCATGGCCAGGAAGCTGGCCGTGGAGAGCGACTCGGCCCCGCCGCCCATGAATTTCAGGTTGAAGAACTTGGCCGCCCACGTCGTGATGCCGATGTTCACAAACACCTGGCAACCGAAGGCCAGCGCCAGCAGCCAGACGGTCTTCTTCGAGAAGATGCCCCTGACGAGCTCGCCCAGCGGAATGCGCTTCGTGTCCTGCTTGATCTGTTTCGTGTCCTCCATGCGCCAGATAATCCACAGCGCCACCAGAATGCCAAACAAGCCGAACGAGAAGAACGACCAGCGCCACCCGAATTCGTGGGCAATCCACGGGGCCACGAAGGCACTCACGATGATGCCGATGTAGAGCGACGTCTGGTGAATCGACATGGCCGTGGCGCGCGTCTCCTCGTGATACTGCGTGATGAGCGACGTGGCAGCGGGGTAGTAGAAGGCCTCGCCGCCGCCCGTGGTGATGCCGCGCAGGATGATGAGCCCCACCAGCCCGCCGGCAAAGCCCGTGAACAGCGTGCCGATGCTGAAGATGAGCAGGCTCGTCACCACAATCCACTTGCGGCGCAGAAAATCGCCCACGTAGCCGCCAAACGGAACCAGACAGCCGTAGACGATGGTGAACACCGAGGCCACCAGGCCCGTCTGCACCGACGTCAGTCCCAGGTCGTCCTCGATGAACGGGATTACGCCGTTGTACACCTGGCGGTCTCCTTGGTTCAGGAAGTAGGCAAACCACAGCATCACGATGAGCTCCCACTTGTAGCTCGCGGGTCTTTCTCTCTTCATATCTTGTCAGTTTTTAGTTGTCGGTCGGAATATTTCGGAAAAACACCGCAAATTTACACTTTTTTCTCGATAAAACCTATGCACAGTACAACAAAATGTTGCGAGGAAGAGCGAGCGCGAGCGGAAATAAAAGCGGCGAATATACGGAGGAAGAAAATGAGAAAAAACCAGGCAAGGAGTGTAACTTTCGGTTTCTTTCAATATTTCTTACCGAAATGCGACGGTGGGCGGAAAGAGGGGTGCCGGAAAAGTGCGTGAGAGACGGTTAGATTCGGTGCGGCACGTGGTTTCTCAATTCAAAACTCAAAACTCAAAATTCAAAACCGCCTGATAATCAGCGATTCCAAAATTCGGTTTTCCCCGACGAAACTGGGATTTGGGGCGACGGAACGTGCTGTGTGAGCCAAGACAACGTGTTGCGTTGGCCAACGCAACACGTTGTCTTTCCAAAAATCCCTCGCCGTTTTGAATGAGTTCGAACTTTCCGCGAAACCAGACAAGAAAATTTGTAAAGATTTGCTTGCGTGGGTTGCGTAGGTTCGTTTGTATTTGTAAGTGACGCAGCCCGCGTGTGCCCGCCGGGACGCTGAAGAGGCCCGTTACGGGAACTGCTGCAGGAGATAATAGAGGATTAGGGGGTGGATGGGGGCCGAGGTGGTCAGCAGGACGTCGCTCATATAGAGGCTGTTCTGGCGATAGACGCGGTTGTCGCGATAGGTGCAGAGGATGTCGCTCTGGTAGGACGACGTGCCGCGGTAGAGTTTCCCGTCGCGCCAGTTGGCCACCACGTCGGCAACGTAGCTCGATGCGCCCCGATAGATTCGGCCGTCGCGCCAGGAGAGCACGATGTCGCTCCGATAGACGCTGTTGCCGCGATAGAGATGGGTTTCGTCGAAACGCGCCACGATGTCGGACGTGTATATCGAGTTGCCGCGGAAGACTTTCCCGTTCTGAATGTTGGCCACGATGCTCGCGGTGTAGCCCGACGTGCCGCGATACACCTTCTGCCCCCCGGCGGGCAGCAGCGGGGCCAGCATCAGAATCAGGAGGATGAGTTTTCGTTTCATGCGCGGTTTCTTTTATGGCTCGAAGGCATCGGGGGGAGGTGCTACCTGAGCAGGCGGAGAATCTGCTTGCGCGGGACGGTGTCGTCGGTCAGGCTCGTGATGTGGTCGACGAGCAGGTTGAGCGATTCGTCGGGCGTGTGGCTGGTGCGGAGGGCGTTGTCGCTTTCGAAGAGGGCTTCGGGCGTGCAGAAGGTGGCGATTTGCCATCCCTTGTAAGTCTGGAGC
>CAMJRQ010000049.1 GCA_946408305.1 uncultured Prevotellaceae bacterium | reverse complement strand
CCACATGCAGCTATTCGCAGCCCGCCTATGCGGCCGTGATGCCCCTCATCATCGGCCCCAGGATTTACCCCGACGGATTCGGCAACCAATATAATCTGCTGATCATCCCGGGCGAGACGCTGACGTTCGACTTCGACCCCGCCACCTGCAATGCTTGGCTCAACGACTTCGCAGCCGGCAAGCCGAAGCACAAAGGCTACCGGACGGGGGGAACGCTGGGCGACCTGAACGAGGTGCTACTCGACTACCGCCTCCATACCCTCATCGGCGTGATGCCCGAAGTGCCCTCCTACTCGGAAGTGAAAGACTTTCCCGAATGGCGCGAGCGGCTGTGGCAAAACCTCGACACGCTGCGCCGCACCGCGATGCAGCGCCCCGACTACACGCGCCGGCAAAAGGACTTCCTCCAGCTCAAGATAGACCGTGCCTACATACGTTGTTGCACAAACTGCCTGGGACTGCTCCCTTTTAGGGAACGGATTGCGAACCCCGACAGCGCGCTGGCCCACCTGAAACAGACCTACACGCTCGTCGACCCTCATGCCAGCGACCTGCAGTTCGGTCGCGACGGGCGCAGCTTCTATTTCCCCCTCGGCGAGGATCTGCTACCCTACTACGAAGCCAACGGAATGACCGAAGGTGAGCCCTACAAGATGACACGCGCCCTGGCCGAGGCAAAAAAGATAAGCGAGACGATGCAGCAGGGGCAGGTGCTTCCCGAGGACTCGATTGAAAAGGCTCACCCCTACTTCCAGCGCATCCTGCGCGAGTTCAACGACAGCATCCGCGTCCAACAGGAACGCCTGCAGCGCGAGGCCACGGGGCGCGTGATGCCCACGCCCGATGTGCCAGGCAACAAGTTCCTCGAGCACATCGTCGGAGAGCACCCGGGCAAAGCCGTCTTCTTCGACCTGTGGGCCACCTGGTGCGGGCCTTGCATGAGAGGCATCGCAGCGATGGAACCGCTCAAGAAGGAACTGCAGGGAAAGGACGTCGTCTTCGTCTACCTGACCAACGAGTCGAGTGCCATAAAGGACTGGAGCAAGAACGTGATGGAGATTCCCGGCCTGCATTATCGCATCCCCTCCGCGAAATGGAACCAGCTGCCCCTCAAGGGCGGCATTCCGCAGTATTACCTCTACGACCGCCAGGGCAAGCTGGTGTGGGAACAGACCGGCTTCGGCGACGAGGTGCTCGAGGACATCAAACGCCAGATAGCCTCCGCGCTCGGGGAATAAGAAAGTCCCCCGCCCGAGGCTCAGGCCTTGGCATCAAGCCGATGGCGAAACTCGTCGGCCATGCTGGAAAGTTCCTCGTCCGTCAGGGCGGGGAACTTTTCTTTTGCCCAGGCCCTGAAGGCCTCCAAGGCGCGTGCCCTCATCTGCTGTTGCCCCATCCGATGGCCGCTCGCATAGGGCGTGCTGGGCAGCAGGGAGCGGTTGAAGTTTCCGTCGCTCATGTTTTTGGTGATTTTGCCGCAAAGATAGCGAAAAATCCGAAAAAAAGTGTACCTTTGCTGCATGAAATGGCGATTGCTCGTGCTCATGCTGTGTCTGCCGCTCGTGTGTGGTGGCGCCAGAAAGCTGCGCCCGCTGGTGTGGGTGCTCGATGCCGGCCACGGCGGCAAGGACGTGGGCACGGAGAGCCGCAAGCACCATGAGAAGGACATCACGCTCGAGGTGACGAAGCAGGTGGCCGCCCTCATCCGCAAGCACAAGCCGGGCATAAAGGTCATCCTGACGCGCGAACGCGACCACTTTGTCTCGCTCGACCGCCGCTGCCAGATTGCCAACCAGGCCAATGCCGACCTCTTCCTGAGCATCCACGTCAACTCGGTGGAGCGCAAGCCGCTGCTGAGCGGCACGGAGACATTCTTCGCCGACACGCGCTTCATCAAGGACGCCGTCCTGCAGAGTTCCCACACGAAGACCATCGACCGCAGCGAGCTGCTGGCCTGGCTCCTGCAGAAGAACTATCGCGACGCCGGGCGCCAGGCCGGACGCGGTGCCAAGCCCGAGCGACTCTACGTGCTGAGCCACACGATGATGCCGGCCGCGCTCACCGAAATCGGTTTCCTGAGCAACATCGACGACGAGGCCTACATGACCTCGAAGCGCGGACAGGCCGAGATTGCCGCAAGCATCTACAACGCCCTGGCCGAGTATTACGAAACCACGCAGGCCAAGACGCACCGCAAGACGCTGGCCCGCCTGCGCAGCACCAACGGCCACAGCAGCGGGCTGAAGGTGGAGAAGGTGAAGGGAACCGTGGAAAAAAACGTCAAGAAACCCGAGCCGAAACCGGAGGAAAAGCCCGAGCCGAAGGCCGAAACGCCGGCCGAACCGTTAGTGGCCGAGGTGCCCGAGGAGCCTGTGCCAAGCGTGGAAACCGCCCAGGAGGAGACCGCAGCCGCCGACACCATAGCCGCCGCCATAGCCGCGCTGCCCGAGGAGCAGGTGGTCGTGGAGACGCTGGCCCCCTCGCTGCCCGTCTTCAGCATTCAGATTGTAGCCGTCAGCCAGGAACTGCGCTCCGACGACGACCGCCTGCAGGGACTTTTTCCCGTGACGTTCGTCAAGAGCGGCGACATGTTCAAAGGGCTCTATGGCAGCACCAACGACTATCAGCACGCCCGCCAGACGCTCGCCGACATCCGCGAGAAGTTCCCCGACGCCTTCATCGTGGCCTATCTGGGCGAGGAGCCCATCACCACGGCCCGCGCGCTCGAGCTCATCCGGCAGAGTTCCCTTCCCGGAAAGCCTTGACCGTAGCCACGATTTCGTTCTCGCTCTCGCTGAGCGCCAACAGCAGATTCTTGTATTTCCCACGCTCCACCAGGTCCTGCAAGAGGGGCCAGATGGGCACTTCGCGCGTCCAGAACTCCTTGCCCATGAAAATCATGGGGCTGGCATAGCCATAGCTCAGATAGTGGTTGGGCACGGCGGCCTGGAAGACCTCCTGGAGCGTGCCTGCGCTGCCGGGGGTGTAGATGATTCCGCCGCGGGCAATGTTGAGGATGCTGTCCTCGCGTATGCTGTTTTCGAAGAACTTGGCGATGTGGGTGGCCAGCGGGGTGGAGGGTTCGTGGCCATAGAGCCAGGTGGGGATGCCCAGGCTCAGATAATCTTTCTGCGGGAAGCGCGAACGCACGCGGAGCGCCGTGTCGAGCCATCCGGGGTCGGCAAAGGCGGGTGCCTCCTCCATCGTGCGGAGGGCTTCGAGGAGCTCCTCTTCGTCGCGCCCGGCCATCCAGGCCCCCAGGTGGGTGGCCTCCATGGCACCCGGTCCGCCACCCGTCACCATCAGGAATCCCTCCTCGGTGAGCCGTTTGCTCAGACGGACAATCTGGGCGTAGGCCCGGTCGGTGCGCAGCAGGCCGTGACCGCCCATGACGCCCACCACGCGGCGCTCGTCCTGCTCGTCGAGAAATTCGTGCATGCAGTCGCTGATGCTGTGGTCGTGCATCGTGCGGGCCAGCGTCTCCTTGATGTCCTCGGTGCGCTTGCCCTTCTTCAGATAGTGGCGATAGACGCGGCCGTCGTAGCACTGCTGGTAGGTCTCGGGCTCGCCAGGGACGTAGCCCTCGTAGAGTTCCTCGGCCGTGTAGAGGTGTGAGCGCAGGTGGAAGACCTCGCCCATGTTGGGGAAGAAGAGGCAGTCGCGCGTCTGGCGCTTGAAGCCCACGGGCAGCGCGCAGCCCAGGAAGAGGCAGTCGCGATAGGTGTGGCGCAGGGCCTGTTCGGTGTTGGCCGTGATGTTGACGGCGGCAAAGGCACAGCGGCGGATTTCCTCGTCTTCTTGGTGAAGCAGCTGGGAGAGCTCCCAGTCGTCGGTTATCTTCTCGTAGTTCTTGCTCATGTTGCGGGGGCGTTAGTCGGGTTTTCTGCAAAGTTACGCAAAAGCGAGCGAAAAGCCAAATTTCAGGGGCGTGCAGTGGGAAAAAAAGAACGCGCCGCTCCACCCTTAAGGGGGTGCTCTAAAATTCCGCTCGCAATAGATCCTTCGTTTCACTCAGGATGACACAAACCTGTCATTCTGAGGCGAGCGTAGCGACCCGAAGAATCATTCGCAGCGCGCAAAACCTCTAAAGATTGATTGGGGTTAAACAAAACACACCGTGGAGCGACGTCAAACGCAACGTGTTCCTCGGGCCTCCGCAACGTGTTCCTCGGGCCCGAGGAACACGTTGCGTTTTTGGACTGCTCCCGGGGAGCAGTTTCGCGCAATCAACTCTCCTCCTTGGAGAGCAAATCAGGGCCTGAAAGAGTTTCCACTAAATGTGGAAACGTGCCCTGATTTGGGGAGGGCAGTGCTCTGCCCGACGGAGAGTAAAGGAGGTAGGAGGGGGCGTGAAACGCTAATGACCGGTTCGGGGTTAAGGGCTTTCTATTCCTCGAAGACGGAGAACGTGCGGATGTGGGGCCGGGCCTTGCAGCTGTCCACTACGAGCGTGAGGCTGTTCACCTCCTGCGGCGCAAACTTGGCGATGCGCTTGTGGCCGATGTTGGTGCCGCTGCAGAGAGTGACTTGCGAGCCGTCGGGGCGCTGGGCCTCCACGTGCCAGGCGAGCACGCGCTCGCCCCGGGCGATGTCTTCCTGCAGGATGAGGCGGTCCAGCGTGAGCGGCTTCTTCAGTTTGAGACGGATGCGCTCGCCGCGCCCGCGGGTCTTGGCCGAGGGCGAGCCGTAGCGCTGTCGGATGGCCTCGCCATACTCGGTGGCGCGGCGCACGTCGGCATCGGGGATGAGGCCGCGACGGTCGATGACGAGGCCCACGAGCATGTTGGTGTTGCGACCGACGCTGGTCTCGTAGCGGTGCATCAGTTGGTCGACGCTGTAGAGCATCTCGTCCTCGCCCTCGCGCCAGATCCATCCGTAGGAGAAGGCGCGCTGGAGGCGCAGGGTGAAGTCGGACTCGCCGGGGCACCAGTGGGGAGCATGGGGGTCGCCGTGGAGGCCCTCGATGACCTCTACGCCGTCCGAGTTGGTGGTACATTCGGCCGTGGCCCAGCAGGGGTCGGGGGCTGCGCCCGATTCGTTGCCCACCCAGCGGATGAGGTTCTCATAGTCGGCCGGGCCCTGGAAGGCGATGGCCCGGGGCTGCAGCTTGCGCAGGAGGCCGAGGGCGTCGGCTCCGCCCTGGGCGGGACTGAGGATGCCGCCGTCGAACCACACCTCGAAGAGGGGGCCGTAGTTGGTCCATAACTCGGTGAGCTGGTCGTGGACGATTTGCGCATACTGCTCCTGGGTGATGGGCGAGCCGGGCTGCACGAGTCCGGGATTGTCCACCCAGAGGTAGCCGTTGGTGGACATGTTGGCGTAGATGCCGGGCTTGATGCCGTACTTGTGGCACGAGGCCACGAACTCGGCCACGATGTCGCCCTGTCCGCCCTTGTAGGGGCTGTGGCTGATGTTGTAGGGGTGGGTCTTGGTGGGCCAGAGGGTGAAGCCGCTGCCGTGCTTGGCCGTCAGCACGGCATACTTGGCCCCGAGCTTCACGGCCGTCTCAATCCACTGGTCGGTGTTGAGCTCGGTGGGGTTGAAGGTGGAGGGGTCGGGGTGCGAGCCCCACTTGCGGTGGTTATACTCGGGGTGGAAGACGGGCATGTCCAGGTGGAGCAGCACGCCCACTTCGGCCTCGGCCCACTGGCGCTGGGCCTTCGTGGGGCACACGATGCGTTCGGGCTGGGCCTGCACGGAGAGCGAACCGCTGACAACAAACAACAGACAGCAGACTGCGGAGAACAAATTCCTCGGGGATTTCATCTGATACAAAGTTTTATACATTTGTTGTTTACTTCTCGTCATGCACCTGCGTCCCATAATACCGCGCATACCATTCGGCAAAGGCACGGAGCCCCGTGCGCAGCGGTGTGGAGGGGCGGAAACCGAAGTCGCGCTCGAGGGCGGAGGTGTCGGCAAAGGTGACGGGCACGTCGCCGGGCTGCATGGGCACGAGCTCCTGGTGGGCCTCGAAGTCATAGTCGGCAGGCAAGACGCCGGCACGGACGAGCTCCTCCTGAAGGATGCGCACGAAGTCGAGCAGGTTCTCGGGCTGCGAGTTGCCGATGTTGTAGACGCGATAGGGCGGCACGGGCAACCCGTCGGCACCCTTCTGCCGCTCGGGGGCACGACGCATGACGCGCAGCACGCCCTCCACGATGTCGTCCACAAAAGTGAAGTCGCGCCGGCAGTTGCCGTAGTTGAAAATCTGAATCTTCTCGCCCCGGCGCAGGCGGTTGGTGAAGCCGAAGTAGGCCATGTCGGGACGCCCGGCGGGACCGTAGACGGTGAAGAAGCGCAGGCCGGTGGAGGGGATGTCGTAGAGCTTGGAGTAGGCATGGGCCATCAGCTCGTTGCTCTTCTTCGTGGCGGCGTAGAGCGAGACGGGGTTGTCCACCTTGTCGTCGGTGGAATAGGGCACCTTGGTGTTCGAGCCATAGACCGACGACGACGAGGCATAGACCAGATGCTCCAGCCCTTGGGCATGGCGGCAGGCCTCCAGGATGTTGTAGAAGCCGATGAGGTTGCTGTCGATGTAGGCCTGCGGGTTGGTGATGCTGTAGCGCACTCCGGCCTGGGCGGCCAGGTTCACCACCACGCAGAAGGGGTATTGGGCAAAGAGGCTGTCGACGGTCGGACGGTCGGCTATGCTACCCTCCACGAAGTGCCACTCGGCACCGGTCTCCCCGGCCAGACGCTCGATTTCGGCCAGACGCTCGCGCTTGATGCCGGGGTCGTAGTAGTCGTTCATATTGTCGATGCCCACGACGATGGCTTGCTCCACATCGCGGAAAATGCGCTTCACCAGGTTGCTGCCGATGAAGCCGGCGGCACCGGTCACCAGAATGGGACGTCCGCTCAGCTGTACGTTTTCCTTTAACATAGTTTCTGATTACAGTTTTCGGATTTGCGGTCACACCCATCGCAACCGCATTGGCACGAGCCACAACCGCCCGTACGCCGCTGGCGCTTCACATAGCGCACCAGCACGATGGCCGACACCAACAGGATGACTGCCAGAAGGAGAATACTCTGCAGATTCATAGGAACAGACTGAAAAGATAGGCCACCAGCCAGGCTATGACACACTGCATGACCACCACGAAGAGCGCCCATCGGCCACCCAGCTCGCGGCGGATGGTGGCAATGGCCGCCACGCAGGGAGTATAGAGCAGACAGAAGACCAGCAGGCAGAAGGCCGTGCCGGCCGAGAGCACCTCGGTGAGCGCCACGCCCGAGAAGAGGGTGCTCAGCGTGCTCACCACCACCTCTTTGGCCAGAAAACCGCTCACGAGGGCTGTCACCACGCGCCAGTCGCCAAAGCCGAGCGGGCGGAACAGGGGCGCCACGACGGTGGCTGCCTGGGCCAGCATACTCTCGTGCTCGCTCCCCTCGCCCACCATCTGCAGGTGGAAGTCGAACGTCTGCAGGAACCAGATGGCCATCGAGGCCAGGAAGATGACGGTGAAGGCGCGCTGCAGGAAGTCGCGAGCCTTGGCCCACAGCAGGCGGGCCACATTCGAGAGCAGCGGCAGGCGGTAGTTGGGCAGCTCCATGACGAACGGCACGGCCTCGCCGCGGAAGAGCGTGCGCTTGAAAACGAGCGCCACCACGATGCCCACCACGATGCCCAGGAGGTAGAGACTCGTCATCACCCACGCTCCGTTGCGCGGGAAGAAGGCGGCCGTGAAGAAGGCGTAGATGGGAATCTTGGCCGTGCAGCTCATGAAGGGCGTGAGCAGGATGGTCATCTTGCGGTCGCGCTCGCTGGGCAGGGTGCG
>CAMJRQ010000048.1 GCA_946408305.1 uncultured Prevotellaceae bacterium | reverse complement strand
GGCGGCAAGGTCTACGTGGCCATGAGCGACAAGCTGCTCTTCGAGTCGGGCAAGGCCATCGTCAACGAGCAGGGCAAGCGCGCGCTGGGCAAGCTGGCCGAGGTGCTGAACAAGCAGACCGAGATCGACGTCTACATCGAGGGCCACACCGACAACGTGCCCATCAAGACGGCCGTCTATCAGGACAACTGGGACCTGAGCGTCATCCGCGCCACCAGCGTCGTGCGCATCCTCACGGAGACCTACGGCGTGGCCCCGCTCCAGATTCAGCCCTGCGGCCGTGGCGAGTTCAAGCCCGTGGCCACCAACGAGACCTCCGACGGCCGCGCCAAGAACCGCCGCACGGAAATCATCATGGCCCCGCGCCTCGACAAACTCTTCGAGATGCTGCAGAACAACTGAGCCCTTTGCGGCTACACAAAAACATGGCACGCCACCTTTTTCAGGATGGCGTGCCATGTTTTTTATCGGTGTTTTGGGGAAAACGAGCCAAAGCCTAAGGACGCTGAAGGCGTCGGTACAGCACCAGGCCAGGCTTCTTGCTGTTCGACCCCTTTAGGGTCGGTTCACGTTTGGGGCATTTATTCTCCGTGGGTGCTCGCAAGCGAGTACCCACGGTTACCAAAAGGGAGACCGCCTTCAGCGGTCTTTAACTGATAAGTTCCTATTTTAGTTCTCCCGCTCCACGACGAAGTCGACGTAGGCGCGGAGGGCTTGGGCCACCTGGGGGTTGCGGCTGTCGTTGATGAGACCCACGGCCATCATGCGGAACTGGTCCATCTGCCATTGGGCGTATTCGATGCCTCCGTTCTGGAGGGTGAAGCGGGTGAGGGCTTCTATCTCCTCCCGCGAGGCCTGGCGGGAACGCACGCGCCGGGCCACTTCGTGCATCTCGGCGTTGTCGGTGTGGTGGAGGGCATAGAGGGCGGGCAGGGTGAGCTTGCCCTCGCGCATGTCGTTGCCGGCGGGCTTGCCGAGCAGCTCGGGGGCGGTGAGGTCGAAGATATCGTCGCGCAGCTGGAAGCACATGCCCACGAGCTGGCCGAAGCGGCGCATGCGCTCGGCGGCCTCTTCCGAGGCTCCGGCCATGAGCGAGCCCAGCTGGGCACAAGTGGCAAAGAGCGAGGCCGTCTTGCGGCGGTTCACCTCGAAGTAGGCCCCTTCGTCCATCACACATTCGTCGGCATTGTGCAGCTCGAAGAGCTCGCCGTCGGCCAGCGTCTGGCCCAGCTCGGCCACAGAGGCGAAGACGCGCGGGCTCTGCGTGGCAGCGGCATACTGGAGGCCTTTGCTCAGGACGAAGTCGCCCACGAGCACGGCCACCTGGTTGCCCATCAGATGGTTTATGGAGGGGTGTCCGCGGCGCTCGTCGCTCTCGTCGACCACATCGTCGTGGAGCAGGGTGGCGGTGTGGAGCAGTTCGAGGGCCATGGCCACGTTGAGCACCACGGGGTTCACCTGTCCCTCGGCCTGGGCGGCGAGGAGCGTGAGCATGGGGCGCATCTGCTTGCCCCGCCCCGCGAGAATGTGGCGTAGGGCGGTGTCGAGCAGCGGGTTCTCGTGTTGCAGGGCTGCCTGGAACATCGAGTTGAAGCGCCCCAAGGCGTCGGCTATGGGGGCCTGTATCTGTTGTAAGAGGTCTGTATTCATTGGCTTCCGGAGTGCAAAATTACACAAATAGGCCGACTTTTTCGCATTTTTTGCGTAATTTTACGCTGTCAAACCACATAAATCATGCAGAAGCTCTATCTTCTCGACGCCTACGCGCTCATCTACAGGGCCTATTATGCCTTCATCAAGAACCCGCGCATCAATTCGCGGGGCGAGAATACATCGGCCGTGCTGGGCTTTGTGAACACGCTCGACGAGGTGCTCCAGAAGGAGCACCCGACGCATTTGGGCGTGGCCTTCGACCCCGCGGGCGGCACGTTTCGCCACGAGGCCTACCCCCCCTATAAGGCGCAGCGCGAGGAGACGCCCGAGGCCATCCGCCTGGCCGTACCTTATATAAAGCGTCTGCTCGCGGCCTATCGCATCCCCATCCTCGAGGTGGCGGGCTTCGAGGCCGACGACGTCATCGGCACCCTGGCGCACCAGGCCGACGAGCGGGGCATCGACACCTTCATGATGACGCCCGACAAGGACTACGGCCAGCTGGTGACGCCGCGCGTCAAGATGTACCGCCCGCCCGTGGGCAAAAACGAGGCCGAGATCATGGGCCCCGAGGAGGTATGCCGCAAGTGGGGCCTGACGGACCCGCTCCAGGTTATCGACATGCTGGGACTGATGGGCGACTCGGTGGACAACATTCCGGGCTGCCCCGGGGTGGGGGAGAAGACGGCGGCGAAGCTCATCCAGGAGTTCGGCAGCATCGACAACCTGCTCCAGCACACCGACCAGCTGAAGGGCGCCCTCCGCACGAAGGTCGAGGAGAACGCCGACAAGATACGCCAGAGCCGCTGGCTGGCCACGATAAAGACCGACGTGCCCATCCAGCTCGACATGGACGCGCTCAGCGTCAGCGAGCCCGACGAGGAGGCGCTGCGCCAGCTCTTCGAGGAGCTGGAGTTCCGCACCCTCATGCAGCGCAAGCAAATCGCGCGCCAGGCCACGCCACAGCCCAAGCCTCAGCCCCTCCAGGGCGACCTCTTCGCAGGCTTCGGCGATGCGGGCGAAAACGCAACGTGTTCCTCCGCCCCGAGCAACGTGTTCCTCGGGCCCGAGGAACACGTTGCTCCGGCCGATGCTCCGGCAAGCATGTTGCAGACCCTCGCCGACACGCCCCACACGTACCACCTGGCCGACACGCCTCAGGCCCGCCGCGAGCTCATCCGCCGGCTCGAGGAGGCCCGCGAGATAGCCCTCGACACCGAGACCACCTCCACCGACCCGCTGCGGGCCGAGCTCGTGGGCCTGAGCTTCGCCGTCGGGGAGGGCGAGGCCTGGTATGTGCCCTGCCGCACGCAAGAGGTGGCCGACGAGTTCCGCGCCGTCTACGAGAACCCGGCCACGCTCAAGGTGGGGCAGAACCTGAAGTACGACCTGCAGGTGCTCCTCAACTACGGCATCCGCCTGCGCGGGCCCATGTTCGACACCATGATTGCCCACTATCTGCTCCACCCCGAGATGCGCCACGGCATGGACTATCTGGCCGAGGCCTATCTCCACTATCAGACCATCCACATCGAGGAGCTCATCGGGCGCGGCAAGGGCCAGCTCACCATGGACCAGCTGCCGCCCGCCGACGTCTGCGACTATGCCTGCGAGGACGCCGACGTCACGCTGCGCCTCTACCACCTCTTCGAGCCCCTCCTGCACGAGGAGGGCTGCCACGAGCTCTTCCGCGACGTGGAGATGCCCCTCATGCCCGTCCTGGCCCGCATGGAGCGCAACGGCGTGCGCATCGACACCGCCGGGCTGGCCGAGACCTCGCAGCTCTTCACCCAGCAGATGAACCAGCTGGAGGCCGAGATTCACGAGCTGGCCGGCATGAAGTTCAACGTGGCCTCGCCGCGCCAAGTGGGCGAGATTCTCTTCGACCGCCTCCAAATCTCCAGCAAGGCCAAAAAGACCAAGACGGGCCAGTACGTCACCAGCGAGGAGGTGCTCGAAAGCCTGCGCCAGCGCCATCCCATCGTGGAGAAAATCCTGGAGCACCGCGGGCTGAAGAAGCTGCTGGGCACCTACATCGACGCCCTGCCGCAGCTCATCAACCCCCAGACGGGCCACATCCACACGTCGTTCAACCAGACCGTGGCCTCCACCGGGCGCCTCTCCTCGAGCAACCCCAACCTGCAGAACATCCCCGTGCGCGACGCCCTGGGAAAGGAGGTGCGCCGGGCCTTCATCCCCGACGAGGGCGAGCTCTTCTTCAGCGCCGACTACAGCCAGATAGAACTGCGCATCATGGCCCACCTGAGCCAGGACGAGAACCTCATCGACGCCTTCCGACAGGGCCACGACATCCACACGGCCACGGCGGCCAAAATCTTCCACAAGGACCTCGCCGACGTCACCCCCGACGAGCGCCGCAAGGCCAAGACGGCCAACTTCGGCATCATCTACGGCATCAGCGCCTTCGGCCTGGCCGAGCGAATGGGCGTCTCGCGGCAGGAGGCCAAGGAGCTCATCGACGGATACTTCCACACCTACCCCAGCGTGAAGGCCTACATGGACCAGAGCATCGCCACGGCACGCGAACGCGGCTTCACCGAGACCATCTTCCACCGCCGCTGCTATCTGCCCGACATCAACAGCCACAACGCCGTGGTGCGCGGCTACGCCGAGCGAAACGCCATCAACGCCCCCATCCAGGGCTCGGCTGCCGACATCATCAAGATTGCCATGATACGCGTGGACCGCCGCATGCAGGAGGAAGGGCTCCGCTCGCGCATGATACTCCAGGTGCACGACGAACTGAACTTCTCCGTCCTGCCCGAGGAGAAGACGCGCCTCGAGGCCCTCGTGCTCGAGGAGATGCAGTCGGCCTGCCAGATGCGCGTGCCCCTCATCGCCGACTGCGGCTGGGGCCAGAACTGGCTCGAGGCACACTAAGAGGAACGCTAACACTCAACAAATAAACAAAAAACACATGACAAAGTACCTTCCGACACTCATCCTCCTGCTGCTCCTCGCCGCAGGAAACACCACGGCCCAGAACGAGCTGACGGGCGAGCGACACATCTACGTTTCACCGCAGGGCAACGACGCCTCCGACGGCACGGCCCAGGCACCCCTCAAGACCTTCCAGGCCGCTCAGCACATGGCCCGCCAGGCCCACGGACCGGTGAGCGTGTGGTTCGACGACGGCATCTACTATCTGGGGCAGACCGTACGCCTCGACAGCCGCGACAACCACATCTCCTTCCACGCCCTCCATCCCCAGAAAGCCATCATCAGCGGCGGAGAGCGCCTTTTCCTGAAATGGCACCGCGGCAAGGATGGCATCTGGTGGGCACGGGTGCAGGACGACCTGCCCTTCGACCAGTTCTTCGTCAACGGCGAGCGCAAGCGCATGGCTCGCTATCCCAACGCTTCGGACCGCCCCGACGCCAACGTCTTCGACCGCTGGACCCTCTACGAGAGCAGGGGAGCGGAGGAGGTCGACGCGCTGGACAGCGCACGCACGGCTCGCTGGAAGAACCCCGCCGGAGGATACGTCCACGCCATGCACGAATACCTCTGGGGCGACATGCACTGGCTCATCACCGGACGCGACGAGAACGGCCTGCAGATGGAGGGCGGATGGCAGAACAACCGCCCGTCGAAGATGCACCCCCGCTTCCGCATCGTGGAGAACATACGCGAGGAGCTCGACGTGCCCGGCGAATGGTTCTACGACCAGAAGAGCCGTCGCTTGCTCTACATGCCCGAGGAGGGCGAAGACCTGCAGAAGGCCGTCGTCGAAGTGGCTGGGCTGGAGCGCCTGCTGGAAATCCAGGGAACGAGTGACGAGGCCGTGCGCAACGTCACCCTCGACGGCTTCGTCTTCCGCCATGCAGCACGCACCTTCATGCAGAACAAGGACCGCCTCCTGCGCTCCGACTGGACCATCTGCCGCAGCGCGGCCGTGACGCTCCAGAACGCCGAGGACTGCCTCATCACCAACTGCGACTTCGACCAGGTGGGCGGCAACGCCATCCTGGTGAACCACTACAACCGCGACATCGTTGTCCGCAGCTGCCACATCTACGACGCCGGTGCCAACGGCATAGCCTTCGTGGGCGACACGGCCAGCGTCAGGAACCCCTTCTTCGACTATGCCCGCCAGGCCACCGAGGTGACCGACCACACTCCGGGCCCTCGCACCGATAACTATCCCCGCCACTGCCTGGTGGAGGACTGCCTCATCAGCCGCCCCGGCCGCACGGAGAAGCAGACGGCGGCCGTGCAGATTTCCATGTCGTTCGGCATCCGCGTGAACCACTGCTCGGTCTATGGCACCCCGCGGGCCGGCATCAACATCAGCGAGGGCACCTTTGGCGGCCACGTCATCGAGAACTGCGACGTCTTCGACACCGTCCTCGAGACGGGCGACCACGGCAGCTTCAACTCCTGGGGACGCGACCGCTACTGGAGCCCCAGCGTGCCGCTGACATCGGAGCTCCTCGGCAAGCATCCCGAATGGAAAAACATGGACATGCTCGAGCGCAACGTGCTCCGCCATAACCGCTGGCGCTGCGACCACGGATGGGACGTCGACCTCGACGACGGCTCCTCCAACTACCTCATCTGCGACAACCTACTGCTGGGCGGAGGACTGAAGCTGCGCGAGGGATACAACCGCATCGTGAAGAACAACATCGTCATCAACAACTCGCTCCACATCCACCTGTGGTACCGCCAGAGCGGCGACATCGTCACGCACAACATCGTCTCGGCCGGCTACATCACGGGCGCCATGAACTCTGCCATGAAGGACGACGAGCGCTGGGGCGCATACATCGACTACAACTTCTTCACCGCCCCCGAGGACGAGGCCCGCAAATACCTTGTCCACGACTGCGACTCGAACTCGCTCGCCGGCAATCCGCTCTTCGTCAACCCCGCCGAGGGCGACTTCCGCGTGAAGCCCAACAGTCCGGCCCTGGCCGTGGGCTTCCGCAACTTCAGCATGGACGACTTCGGAGTGGTCTCGCCGCGCCTCAAGGCCATAGCCCGGAAACCCTCGATGAACATCCGCCCGCTCATGGCCGAGGAGGCCGAGACGTCGCAGATCATCGACGGAGCCAAGTGGACGCTCGTCACGGGCAACGCCCTCTCGGCCTACGGCATCGACCTGAACAGCCGCGGTTTCTCGGTCTTCTTCGAGGGAAACCACCCGCTGGCCAGCCGCGGTCTGCGCCGGGGCGACCTGCTGCTGAAGCTGAACGGACGCCAGCTCACCGACCTCAACTCCCTGCAGGAGGAACTGCGCCGCGGCATCAGCTCGGCCGAGCTGGTGAGAAACCAGCAGCGCATCACGCTGCCATCCGGCGAGCAGAAATGAGCACGGTAGTTTTCGCTATTCACACTTTTTACGTACCTTTGCAAACCGAATCAGAAACAAAAACAAGATAGAATATGGCTCTGAAAGCAGGAATCGTAGGACTGCCCAACGTGGGCAAGTCGACCCTCTTCAACTGTCTGTCGAGCGCCAAGGCGCAGGCAGCCAACTTCCCCTTCTGCACCATCGACGCCCAGCTGGGACAGGTCTCGGTGCCCGACGAACGCCTCACGCGGCTGGCCGAACTGGTGCATCCGGGCCGCATCGTGCCGGCCGTCTGCGACATCGTCGACATTGCCGGACTGGTGAAAGGCGCCAGCCAGGGCGAGGGACTGGGCAACCAGTTCCTGGCCAACATTCGCGAGTGCGACGCCATCATCCACGTGCTGCGCTGCTTCGACGACCCCAACATCGTGCACGTCGACGGCTCCGTAGACCCCGTGCGCGACAAGGAAATCATCGACGCCGAGCTCCAGATAAAAGACCTGGAGACGGTGGAGAACCGCATCAAGAAGGTGGAGAAGCAGGCCCGCGTGGGCGGCGACAAGATGGCCAAGGTGGAGCTCGACGTGCTGCTGCGCTATCAGGAGGCCCTGCAGCGGGGGCTGAGCGCACGCACCGTAACCTTCGAGACCGAGGACGAGCAGGCGGCTGCCCGCAGCCTCTTCCTGCTGACGACGAAGCCCGTGCTCTACGTCTGCAACGTGGACGACCGCTCGGCCTCCACGGGCAACCCCTACACCGAGGCCGTCAGCAAGGCCATCGAGGGCGAGCAGGCCGAGATGCTCATCATCAGCGCTCAGACCGAGGCCGACATTGCCGAGCTGGA
>CAMJRQ010000047.1 GCA_946408305.1 uncultured Prevotellaceae bacterium | reverse complement strand
ATTGCGTACCCCACCCCTGCCCCTCCCCAAGCGTGGGGAGGGGAGCAAGATAGCAGTCAGCCCGGCCACGCTGCCGTTCTGCATGACGTTCCAAATAGCTACCTCAGCTCGGAAAAGCTCAAAAAAGTTTTGCTTTTCTGCTCGCTTATCCGTAACTTTGCGGAGCAAAAATGTGTAACCCGATTTTGATATGAAAAAGACTCTCACATGCGCTCTGGCCATGGTGTGCGCCATGACACAGGCACAGACCGGCATCACCCCACAGGTATTGCAGCAGCTGCAAGGCAGCTATAGCGGCTCGCCCACCGAGAAGGCGCTGCGCAACGCGCTCAGCAACAACAGCATCGGCAAGATGGCCTTGAACCAGGAGAACACACAGGCACCCGACACGTATTTCAGCGTAGAGGTGAAGAACACGGGCATCAGCGACCAGCAGAGCAGCGGCCGATGCTGGCTCTTCACGGGCACCAACGTGCTGCGCAACCAGGCCATGAAGAAGCTGGGCGTGAACGACTTCTTCTTCAGCCAGGTGTACCTCTTCTTCTACGACCAGCTGGAGAAGAGCAACCTCTTCCTGCAAGGTATCATCGACACACGCAAGAAGCCGGTGGACGACCAGATGGTGCAGTGGCTCTTCCAGCACCCGCTGAGCGACGGCGGGACATACACGGGAGTGGCCGACCTGGTGACGAAGTACGGACTGGTGCCCAAGGACGTGATGGCCGAGACATACAACAGCAACAGCACCAGCGAGTTCAACGGCCACCTGAAGCGCAAGCTGCGCGAGTTTGGCATACAGCTGCGCGAGAAGAGCGACAACGGAGCCTCGGAAAAGGAACTGGAGCAGACGAAGGTGGAACAGCTGAAGACCGTCTACCGCCTGCTGGTGATGGCCTACGGAGTGCCGCCACAGACGTTCACATGGGCCCCGAAGAAGAACGGCAAGGCCATCGCGGAGCCCAAGACCTACACGCCGCTGGAGTTCTACCACGAGGTGTGCGGCACGGGCGAGGACCTCTATGCCGACTACGTCATGCTCATGAACGACCCCAGCCGCCCCTACGACCAGGTGTATGAAATCGACTACGACCGTCACCTCTACGACGGGCACAACTGGCTCTACGTGAACCTGGACATCGACGAACTGAAGCCCATCTGCATCGAGAGCCTGAAGGATTCCATGCAGATGTATTTCTCGTGCGACGTGAGCAAGTTCCTGAACCGCTCCACCGGCATCCTGGACCTCAAGAACTATGACTACGAGAGCCTCCTGGGCACCTCGTTCGGCATGAACAAGCGGCAGCGCATACAGTCGTTCGACAGCGGCTCCACCCACGCCATGACGCTCATGGCCGTAGACCTGGACCCGCAGGGAAAGCCCACCAAGTGGAAGGTGGAGAACAGCTGGGGCTCGGGGAGCGGGCACGGCGGATACCTCATCATGACCGACGAGTGGTTCGACGAATACATGTTCCGCGTGGTGGTCAACAAGAAATACTGCACGCCCAAGGTGCTCTCGCTGCTGAAGAAGAAACCCATCCGTCTGCCCGCCTGGGACCCCATGTTCATGGGCGAAGAGTGAGAAAGAAGGGTTGAAAGGTTAAAAAGTTAAATTCAAATCGGTCATTAGGATAGTATGGGTGTTCCTGCAAAATCGCTCCCCTCAGTCCTTCGGACAGCCTTGCCCTCCGTCGCTTCGCTCCCCAGACGCTAACGCCTAACTTGCGTCTGCCCTCTGCAAGGGGAGCAGTTTCGTACAGCCAACTCTCCCCCTTGGAGAGGGGGAGGCAGGAGGGGGAGTGATTACCCAATGAAGTTTTGCACGAATAAATTAAAAGGTTAAAAAGTTTGGAGACAACAAGACAAAACAAGATTGCCCGGCTCATACAGAAAGAGCTGAGCGACATATTCCAGCGCCAGACGAGCGCCATGCGGGGTGTGCTGGTGAGCGTGAGCGCCTGCCGCATCAGCCCCGACCTGAGCGTGTGCCGCGTCTATCTGAGCGTCTTCCCCAGCGAACGGGCTGAGGAGATTGTGGGCAACGTGAACACGAACCAGCGCCAGGTGCGCTACGAACTGGGCCGACGCGTGGGCAAACAGCTGCGCATCATCCCCGAGCTGAAGTTCTTCGTGGACGATTCGCTCGACTATGCCCAGCACATCGACGAGCTGCTCAAATAAGTGAACACCGGACTCTACATAGCGCGGCGCTATCTCTTCAGCCGCAAGAGCCACCATGCCATCAACATCATCAGCGGCATATCGGTGGTCGGCGTGGCCATCGCCACGATGGCGCTGGTGTGCACGCTGAGCGTCTTCAACGGCTTTCAGGAGCTGGTGGCCGACCTCTTCACCGCCTTCGACCCCCAGCTGCGCATCACTCCCGCGGAGGGCGCCACCGTCAGGGCCGACGACGAGGCTCTGCTCCACCTGCAGGAATCGCCCCTCGTGGATGTCTGCACCCCGGTGCTGGAGGACCAGGCGCTGGTGGTTCACAACGGACAGCAGCAGGTGGTCACCATCAAGGGCGTGGCCGACAACATCCGCCAGCAGGCCGCCATCGACGAGATTCTCTACGGCGACGGCGAGTTCTGCCTCCATGCCGACGTGCTCGAATACGGTGTGCTGGGCATCGGGCTGGCCAGCCAACTGGGACTGCCGGCCTCGTTCCCCGACCCGCTGCAGGTATATGCGCCCCGCAAGGGTGAACGTGTGAACATGGCCAACCCGCTCAGCTCGTTCAACCACGACGAGCTGCAGAGCCCGGGCGTGGTCTTCATGGTCAAGCAGGCAAAATACGACTCGCAGTACATACTGACGAGCCTGGGCTTCGCGCAACGCCTCTTCGGCCAGCAGGACTGCATCTCGGCCCTGGAGGTGAAGCTCGCCGACGGTTTGTCGGCCCGCCGGGGCAAGGACCAGGTGAAGAAGCTGCTGGGGCCGCGCTTCAGCGTGAGCGACCGCTATGAGCAGCAGGAGGATGTCTTCCGCATCATGCGCATCGAGAAACTCATCTCCTACCTCTTCCTGACGTTCATCCTGATGGTGGCCTGCTTCAACATCATCGGGTCGCTCTCGATGCTGATGATTGACAAGCGCGAGGACGTGAAGACACTGCGCAGCATGGGAGCCGACGACCGCCTCGTGCGCCGCATCTTCATGCTCGAGGGAGGCCTCATCAGCCTGGCCGGCTCGCTCGTCGGCATCGCGCTGGGCGTGCTGCTCTGCTGGGCACAGCAGCGCTTCGGGCTCATCGCCATGGGCGCGGTGGAGGGCTCGTTCATCGTGGAGAGCTACCCCGTGAGCGTGCATCTGAGCGACATCGCCGTCATCTTCCTCACGGTGCTCGTGGTGGGGTGGCTGGCCATCTGGTATCCCGTGCGCTACCTCACACGCAATCTGCTTTAAACCAAACACACTTCCGAGAATCGAATATCAAACAAGCAACACAGAATGAACGCCTTAGGAAAAATCATACGTCTATCGAAGTTCGACGACCCACGCGGCAACCTGACCGTGGCCGAGGGCACCGCCGGCGTGCCCTTCACGATAGCCCGTGCCTATTGGGTGACCGACGTGCCAGGCGGCGAGAGCCGGGGCGGACATGCCCACCGCCAGTGCCGCGAGTTCATCGTAGCCACGAACGGATCCTTCGACGTCACGCTCGACGACGGACATCGGCGCGAGACCTATCATCTCAACCGCCCCTGGGACGGACTGCTCGTGGAGACCGGACTGTGGCGCACGCTCGAGAACTTCTCCTCGGGCTCGGTCTGCCTGGTGCTGGCCTCGGAACATTTTCAGGAGGAAGACTACATCCGCGACTATGACGAGTTTAAGAAGATATACGGATGACGACCGCGACCGCTGGGACCGCTTCGTAAGCGAGTCGAAGAACGGCACGTTCCTCTTCCATCGCGGCTACATGGAGTATCACCGCGACCGCTTCACGGACCACTCGCTGCTCTTCTTCGACACGAAGGAGCGCCTCATTGCGCTGCTGCCGGCCAACGAAAGCACCGATGCCGAGGGACGGAAAACGCTCCACTCGCACGCCGGACTGACCTACGGCGGGCTCGTCCTGTCGACCCACACCCGCGCCTCGGAAGTGCTCGACATCTTTGCTTCGCTCAATCGCTATGCTCTCGACAACGGCTTCAGCCGCGTGGTCTACAAACCCGTGCCCACCATCTATCACAAGATGCCGTCGGAGGAAGACCGCTATGCACTTTTCCGCCTCGGCGCCGCCAGGACCGTGTGCAACCTCTCGTGCTGCGTGTTGCTTGAAGAAGATTACGACTTCATTGAGCGTCGCCGCCTGCGCGGCATGAACAAGGCCTTAAAACTGAGCTATCTCATCGAAGAGAGTCCGCTCGACAGCGTGTGGGCCATCATAACCGACAACCTGCGCAATCGATATGGCGCCACGCCCGTCCACACGCTCCCTGAGATGGAGCGCTTGCAGCAGTTGTTCCCGGAGCAGATACGATGCTATGCAGCAAAAGATGACGAGGGAAAGGCTCAAGCCGTTGCCGTAATCTACGTAACACCAAAGGTTGTCCACGTGCAGTATGGCCACGCCACGCCGCAGGGCAAGCATGACGGAGCACTCGACCTGCTCTACTTAAACCTCATCAGTAATTACTGCAAATACCGCTACTTCGACTTCGGAACGAGCAACGAGCAGGGCGGCCGTGTCCTCAACGAGAACCTCATCGCCCAGAAGGAAGGCTTCGGAGGCCGCGGCATCGTCTACGAGACCTACGAGTGGAATCCACAACCCGATAACGAAAACAAACAAGCGATATGAAAAAGTGCATGCTCACATTCCTCGTGCTGCTTTCGGCCGTGCTCGGCGCCGCAGCCCAGGAGCAGACGCCCACCACACTCGAAGGATGGGCCAGCCGCCTCCAGAAGTTCGGCAAAAGCATCCCCCAGGAGCAAGTCTTCGTCCACATGGACAACACCTGCTACTTCCTGGGCGACACCATCTATTTCAAGGCCTATCTGCGCCGCAGCGACACCGGTGCGCCCAGCCGGCTGAGCGGACTGCTCTATGCCGAGCTCTTCAACCAGGACGGCTATCTGGTGGAGCGTCAGCTCATCGAGATGAAGAACGGCCAGGGCGACGGCTCGTTCTGCCTGGCCGACACGCTCTACGGCGGATACTACGAGCTGCGGGCCTACACCCGCTGGCAGCTCAACTGGGGCCAGTATGAGCATCCCCACACCCGCAATGCCGAGCGATGGTTCTTCAACCGCCGCATGGCCCACGAGTATTATCGCGACTACGAGAAGCTCTACAGCCGCGTCTTCCCCGTCTACGACAAGCCCAAGACCGAGGGCGACTATCAGCACGACATGACCGTGCGCCCCCTGCGCCGCCACTTCAAGGCCGACAACAGCGCCCCCGACGTGGAGCTGAGCCTCTTCCCCGAGGGCGGACATCTGGTGGCCGGACAGACGAACCGCGTGGCCTTCGAGGCCAACGACGAGGACGGCATTCACCTGGACGGCACCCTCGTCATTCAGGACGCCGCGGGGAAGAACGTGGCCGAAGCCAAGACCGAGCACCGGGGCCGCGGCAGCGTGGAGTTCACCCCCCAGGCCGGCACCCGCTACACCGCCCTTTTCACCTGGGCGAAAGGTTCCGGCAAGCAGGCACTGCCCGAGGTGGAAGCCGACGGATGCGCCCTCATCGTCAGCCAGACCGACAGCCAGATTGACATCCGCCTCTCCATGGCCGGCACGGCCGCCCAGGAGCCGCTGGGCATGACGGTGATGAGCGAGGGCCTGGTGCAGGATTTCCTGGAACTGGGCCAGAACACGCAGAAGACCGTCAGCCTCAAGGCCGCCGACCTGCGTAGCGGCATCATCCAGGCTACCGTCTTCAATGCCCAGGGCCGCATCTATGCCGACCGCCTCTTCTTCGTGCGCAATGACAGCCGCCCCGCTGCCCCGCTCACCTTCACTGGCATCAAGCAGGGGACTTACGAGCCCTTCGCCCCCGTCAAGCTGAGCGTGCAGGGCGGACAGGCCGGCAGCACGGTCAGCCTGGCCGTGCGCGATGCAGCCCACGCCGAGTATCTCTATGACAACGGCAACATCCTCACCGAGATGCTCCTCGCCTCGCAGATTCGCGGTTTCGTCGAAGACCCGGCCTACTACTTCGAGGCCGACGACGCCGAGCACCGCCGCGCGCTCGACCTCCTGCTCATGATTCAGGGCTGGCGCCGCTACGACTGGCACACGATGGCCACGCCCGGCGTCTTCACCCTCGTTCACCGCCCCGAGCAGACGCAGCTCATGAGCGGCGAGGTGAATGCCTACATGGCCCAGGAACGCGAGGACGCCGTCCGCGATGCCGGACTGGCCATGATGGGCGAGGTGGCAGGACAGATAGAAATCAACGAGGCCACCGACGAGGCCAACCGCAAGTCGGAGAATGCCGAACAGGACGCCAGCCCCATGGGAACAGAGGGTGCACTCGAGACGCACGACCCGGTGAAGGACCTGGCAGCGCAGCGAGCCGATTTCGACCAGAACGAGCGCACCTCGGCCCAGCAGTCGGCCCAGGACATCGACAACCTGAACCTCTACGGCAAGAGCAACCTGAAGCGCGAGGTCGTCCTCCACGCCGAGTTCACCCAGCCCGGCTCCGAGCAGGGCATCGTGGGCGAGATGGCCACCGAGAAGGGGCGTTTCAACATCACCAGCCCCCGCTTCTATCAGGGCTGCTTCTTCTACCTCACCGCCAGTGACAGCACCAAGTGGAAGGGCCAGACCAGCGACCAGGTTAAGTGGATTGACGACAACGAGGACGAAAAAGGCGAGCTCAACTATCCCGAGTTCTACGTCAAGCTCACCCCCTTCTATCCCCGCTTCGTCAAGCCCTACAACGGCTACCAGACCGCCCTGGCACAGGCTCCGAAGGGTTCCGCCCTGGCCGAGGACTGGCTCAACGACGGCTCGCGCACCCTCCAGCAGGTGACCGTCGGTGCCCGCCGCAACGGCATGAGCCGCTTCGATTCCTCAAAGCCCGCCTACGTCATCGACGCCTATCAGGCCTTCAACGACGTGGCCGACGCCGGACTCAACCAGGGCATCTTCTACGGGGCCCAGAGCTTCATGCAGACCGTGGCACGCAACTACATCGGAGACATGAACATGGAGCGCAACTATCGCCTCGAACTGCGCTACGATGCCAAGAACACGTCCCTCAACATGGGCCCCGACGTCACTGCGCAGTACGACCATCTGACCAATCTCGAGAACGTGGCCATCTATACCGACTATGCTCCCCGCCGTGAGGGCGACAAGCGATACGAGGCCAGCAACCAGCCCGAGGTCATCATCTCGCTCAACCGCTATGCCGACCAGTCGCGCCGCATGACCTACCGCGACCGCCGCTACGTGCTCCAGGGATATGCCGTCTGCGAGGACTTCTATCAGCCCAACTATTCCAAGAAGCCCCTGCCCGACCATAAAGACTACCGCCGCACGCTCTATTGGAACCCCTCGCTCCAGCTCGACGAGCGGGGCGCCGCCCAGGTGGAGTTCTACAACAACGGCAAGGCCACACAGCTCTCCCTCAGCGCAGAGGGCATGGCCCCCGACGGCACACTGATGACGGGCCGCAGCTTCCCCGAGGAGCGCTGAGCTCCCGTTCACAGGAAAGAGGGGGTGTCAAAAATAAGAGAACAACGAATTTAGCGAATCTATCCCGATTCGCGACAAAACGCAACGTGTTGCGAAGGTCTTCGGAACGTGTTCCTCGGGCCAACGCACCACGTTGCGTTTTGCTTTTCTCCAGCATGCCTGTCCGGCAGGG
>CAMJRQ010000046.1 GCA_946408305.1 uncultured Prevotellaceae bacterium | reverse complement strand
GGGAGCCTCAGCGGTTGGCGGCTCGCCAGAACCAGTGCCAGAGTTTCCAGGGCACCATCCAGAGAACCTCGGAGGGATAGTGGCGCAGCACCATCCACCAGCGGCCCAGCGTGTTGCGCAGCATTCCGTCGGTGCGCGTCTTTCCGAAGTCGCCTCCGGCCATTATCTCGCGCTGCAGGAAGCGGCCCTCGGCCTCGTTAGGCTCGCAGAGCAGCTCGGCGGCAGGCATTCCGCACACCTCGCGGAGCACCCACATCATGGCGGCGGCGAACTTGCCCAGTCCGACGGAGCGGATGGCCTGCATGACCTCGCGGGCTGTGTCGTCGCCGGCAGCGCGGCAGGCCTTGCAGATGTAGTAATAGTCGATGACATGCCTGAGGCCCACGCCCTCCTCGAGGAGATGGTGGAACGTGTGTACGAGCGAGAAGACGGCCTCGAAGCGGGCCGACGCGGCATTGAAGCCCAGCGAGCCTACCTCATGCGGCGTGCCGTTCTCGCGGAAGAAGCGCTGCAGGCGGCGGTTGCACCAGGGGTTGTAGAGCCAGCCGGGCAGCACGTGCACCTCGACGGGCACATCGTCGAAAGCCCGGATGCCGATGTGGTGCCACTCAACGTGCTCCAGCTCGTATTCCGCCCGCAGCAGCTGCATGATTTCCCGGCGGTCGCCCTGCACCCAAAAATCGATGTCGCCGCAGATGCGCCGCTCGGGGTGGGGATAGAGCTGAGCCGTGGCAACACCCTTGAGGACACAGGTGGGAAGGCCGGCCGCACGGAAGCGTTCGGTGAGGATGCGTGCGCACTGGCAGTGGCGGCGATAGGCCACCTCGTTCTTCTGCGACTGCGCCATCCATTTCACGAGCAGCGGCATGGGCAGCTGCGAGGCCGAGGGTAGGCGTTCGAGTCCGTCGACGAGCACGTTGACAACCGACTGCCTCACCGACTCGGCAAAGAGCAGCTCCCACTTGGCAGCCGAGGGCTCCCACGAGAGCTTGTCGCGATTGCCCAGCGAGACCTGGATGATGTCGATAAACAGATTGGGCTTCATATCTTTATGGATTCGATGGTGCTCTGGATGTGGGCGCGGCTGGAGGCTCCGAAGACGACGCTCTGGAGGTTCAGGCTGTTGATGTAGTCGAAACTCTCCTGCACCGAGATGGAGCCGCTGGCCAGCACGTTCATGGCCATGAGCTGATAGCGCGAGGGGTCGTTTTCGGCTATCACGCGCTCGTATTCCTCCTTCGAGGGGTGCATGTTGAAGCCGGCGGCATTGACGGAGGCGCAGATGACCACCTCGTCGATTCCCCACTCCTCGAGCCGGCGCTTCATGTAGGGCAGGTTGAGCGTGATGATGCCGGGCACCAGGCGATACTTCTTGCGGACATACTCGCAGTAGTGCTCGAAGGCCTCGCGGACGCCGTAGCCCAGGACGAGGTCGGCCACGACGTTCTGCAGGAAGAGCACTCGGACGTTCAGGTCGGCAAACATCTTGTATTCCACATCGATGAGCATCTCCATGAGTTTCTTGGCATCGCGCGTGAAGACAGCCGAGGCACCCTTGCCAATCATGCTGAGCACTCCGCCGGCCGAATTGCCGCGGAAGAGCACCTCGTTGACGGCGGGGATGATGCCCAGCTCGTTCACCATGTTGGCATACTTGTAGGGGTACGGGATGGACGGATACCAGGCCACCTCGCCATAGAGGCGCTTGTTGGCCCGGAAGCGGTCGCAGATGGCCTGCGCCTTCTCGTTGCTGTTGAGCATCACGGCCTTCACGCCACAGTCGAAGGCCGCATCGTAGACTTCGAAGATGCGGTCGAGGTTGCCGAAGCGCTTGAGCATCTCCTCGGCCTTTTCCTGCGAACGATGGTTGATGCCGAAGAACTGGTTGTCGCCGAAGACTATTTTATCGATTCTTTCCATGGTGGGAGGGCGGTTTTATGTGTTGTGTTCGAAGATGTGGTGGATGACCTCCTGCGTGTCGACGGCCTGGCGGAAGGGGCAGCCACGGCTCTGGCGATGGTGGAGGACGGCGTCGGCAAACTCGTAGAGCTGGTTGGTGAAGCTGGCACCGCGCACGTAGAACGGGCAGGGGTCGGGAATCAGGTTCATCGGCACGCTGGTCCATCCCTCGGGGAGCCCGGCTTCGGGATTCGGCTCGCGCAGGAAGAGGCGGTAGCCGTAGAGGTCGGCCTGAATCTTGCCCTTCCGGCCGTGAATGTCGAGCTTGAGCATGGGCTTGCGGTAGGTGTAGTCGCTCCAGTTGACATGCACGTGGGCCGTGACGCCGCCGGCATAGCGGAGCTGCACCTCGCTGATGTCCTCGACGTTCTCGGAATAGACCTGGTTCATCATCGAGCCCAGAATCTGCTGCGGGCGGCCCAGGAAGAACTCGAGCAGGTCGATGACGTGGCTCCCCATCTCGTAGGTGGCACCGCCGCCGCTCTCGCGCCTCGAGCGCCATCCCTTCTCGGGTTGCTGCTTGCTGAGGGTGGAGCTGAGGAACTCGGCGTTCACATGGCACACTTGGCCTATCAGCCCCTGTGCAAGCATGTCACGGACGCGGCCGAAGACGCTGTCGAAGCGATACACGTAGCCCACCTGGTTCACCAGGCCCCGCTCGTCGAAGAGGTCGGCCAGCCGGCGTGCCTGGTCGGGATGCGTCGTGAAGGGTTTCTCGCAGAAGACGTGGATGCCCTGCTCGGCCGCCATGAGGCAGACCTCGTAGTGCATCACCGAGGGCGTGCTCACGATGACGGCATCCACCAGGCCGCTCTTTAGCAGCGCCTTGTAGTCGTCAAACATTTTCACGCCCGGCAGATACCTCTTGACCATGTTCAGCAAGATGCCCGACGTGTCGGCCAAGGCCGTCATCTCTACGTTCGGATGGGTGTTGATAATCGAGTAATGGGTGATTCCCATGCGTCCCATCCCGATGATTCCCACTCTTATCTTGTCCATTTTTCGTTGAAATGTTGATTATTCATATCAGATGCTATTCCCAGTATTTCTTGCCAGCGAGGCGGCGCAGGGGAATGGCTGCCAGATAGGCAAGGAAAGGCACATTGTCTCTCAGGTAGCCCCAAAGGAAGGCTGGCCAGCTCTGGTTCTTTCGCCCCCACCAGAGCCCCATCAGGCCCAACTTCTTGATAATCGGGGGGGCCATGCGGTATTCGCCCAGAGCGAAGCGGAAGGCGGCTCCCACGCCGATGCAAATCTTGCGGTCGAGCAAGGGCAGGATGCGTGCGGCAAAGAAGTCCTGCTTCGGAGCCCTCATCGCCACCCACACGAGTTGTGCTCCGCTCTCGTTGATCATTCGGGCTATGGCCTCGTAGTCGTATTCGTCGAGGGAGCAGAACGGGGGCGAGAAGGTGCCGACGACGAGGGCGCCGGCTTCGTCGCGAAATTTCCGGGCCACGCGTTCGAGCGTCTCCTCCGTGTCGCCCAGCAGGAAGTGCTTCAATCCGCTCTGGGGCTCGGAGAGCATGTCGCGGAAGAGCAGCGGCCCCATCGTGCGCTCCACTCGCTTCAGCCCCCACAACCGGGCAGCCCACAGCATGGGCTCGGCGTCGGGCAGGTTCATCAGCGAACGGGCCATCACCTGGCGGTAGTCCTCATGGCGGGTGGCATAGGTGACGGTGCGCGGATTGCTCACACAGACGTAGGCACTCCCCTCCCCGCGGGCAGCCTCGGCAATGCGCGCCTTGGCATCGGCCAGGGTGGTGCATGCGATGTAGGTCTTTCCTATCCGGAAGCGGTCTCTGTCCATAGGGTCTATGAGCCTTTCAGCTCCTCGTAAATGGCAGCCAGTTGCTTGGTGACGGTTGTCAGGTTAAACTGTTCGCGGGCAAAGCGGAGCGACTCAGTCGAGAGCCGTTGCCGCAATTCTGCGTCAGAGATTATCTTGTCGAGTTGCCGGGCGAGCATGTCCACGTCGCCGGGCTGGAAGAGAAGCATGTTTTGGCCGTCGACAGCCACGTCGGGTATGCCACCCACGGGGGTGGTGACGACCGGGAGCCCGTAGGCCCATGCATCGAGCACGGCCATGGGGAATCCCTCGGCATAGCTGGGCAGACAGAGCACCCGGGCTTCGCTGAAGGCCCGATGCTTGCGCTTGCCGTTCACCCATCCGAGCAGCTCCACCTGGCTGGCAATGCCCAGTTCGGCAGCCAAGGTGCGGGCCTCGTTCTCTTCGCCGTTGCCGGCAAAGACAATCTTCCAGTCCGGGAAACGGGAGGCCACCTGGGCAAAGGCACGAATCAAGTCTTTGTATCCTTTTTTCTCAATCAGGGTGCCTGAAAACAAAATGTAATCCTTCTTCTCCCCTTGCGGCTGGCAATCAACCATCGGACAAGGATTGTAGACGACTTTCAATTTGCCCGTATCCCCGATATATGTCGCAATCTTGCGGTGCAGGCTCTGGGAAAGCAGGATGGCGCAATCGCATTGCCCGAACATCGTCTGGTACATTGGCGACCATATCTCGTCTATCTGCGAGCCGCAGTGAAGATGGAGCACGGTCTTCTTCCCCATCCATTTGGCCAGGCGGAAGAAGGGATATTTCCGGCGGGCAGAGACAGGGAGGCTGAAGTGGATATGCACTACGTCATAGAAAGGCAACAATGCCATATACTCGGCCATGCCCTTTATCAGATACCACAATTTCAGCCATCTGGGTCCGTCGCGATGCGTTTCCACCCATCGGCAGCCATAGTGTTGCCACATAGGGCTCTGCTCATAGAGACGGAGCACGGCTGTTATTCCGCCCCGCGTCTTGCGGGAAGTGGCCACAACGAGGACTTTGGTCATAGATTCTATCGCATAAATGCCTGATTCGAGTGTACTCTCCTTCGGCCTTCGGGCGGCAACTGCATATAGTTGCCATAGACCAACTTGAGATAGCTGTCATAATCCGTTGCCCCAAGGAACTGGCAGTCTCCAAACGTATACGTTTCCGTCGGCTCAAACCATTCAACCGGAAAATAGCGGTTGTGATAATTGGGGTCGACGGGGATGACATAATCGCTACCCGAGGGGATTTTGTCCGTCAGTTTCTGGATGCGGTCGCAGATATCCGTCTGCGAGAGAGGCAGGACAAGGCGGAAGAGTCGCTTTGCGATGTTCTTGAGGCTATAGCGACTTCCGGGGGCGATGCCATAGGCAATCCTCAAGGCCGAGAGGAGTCTTTGTATCCGGCCCACCGCGACTGCGCTTTTCTCTTTGTCGCACGTCACGAGGGGGAATATGTCGATGGTCAGGCCGGGCATCTTCTCCGCGGGTATATCCAGACTGTGGTCCATGACGAGCGAGGCGGTGTCTTCCACTTTTATCCACGGTATGCAGTAGCTCGTAGATGTTTCGTAGGTGACGCACCGACTTCCGGCCGGCAGTTCCTGCCGCAGTGCCTGAATCAGTTGCGGGTAGTATTCGCGGGGCACGGCAAAGTCCATGTCGTCGTCCCAAGGGATGAAGCCCCGGTGGCGTATGGCTCCCAGCATGGTTCCGGAAATCATGAAGAGCGGAATCTGGTGGGCCTCGCAGATGGCGCTGACGGCTCGGGCCATGTCGAGGAGGCGTGCCTGCACCTGTGTAATTGTCAGGGGAGTCATTGCGCTACCGTTTGCTGTGCAACTTATACTCGTAGCTGTGCTCGCCCTCGCGGCGGAAGTCGTCGTGGTAGCGCTGCAGCACGTCTTTGAAGACCTCGTCGTAGAGCGGAATGAAGACGTCGTCCTTGGCCTCGAGGTGGCTCAGGATTTGTTCGGTGAGGCTCTGCAGGGCTGCCAGGTCGGTCTCTCCGCCATAGAAGCCCGTGCTCTTTATCGTGCCGGGGCTCACGTTGAGAATGCGGTTGCCGGTGCCGGCCTTCATGAGTTCCACGTTGACGCTCTCGATGAATATCTTCAGCGCGGCCTTGGTGGCTCCGTAGACCGAGAAGAAGGGCGACGACATCCACCCCGCGATGCTGCCCATCACGCCGCAATAGAAATCGTCGGTCGAGAGCAGACGGTCATAGAAGCGCTTCACCAGACGCAGCACGGGCAGGGTGTTCACGCGGAACGAGTCGACGATGTGCTGCTCGGGCAAATCGCGGAACAGCGCGAGGCGGCCGAAGCCGGCCGTTATCATCAGCGCGTCGATGTCCTGGAAACGGTCGAAGAAGGAATAGTCCTCTTCCGTCAGGTCGAACCGGAATGCCTCAATCTTGGGCTGCGCATACTGAGCCGGGAAGGGGGCCTTGTCGACGACATATACTTTCTGCGTGGTGGCGCGGCGAGCCATCTCCTCGACAATGGCCAGTCCGATTCCGCCGGCACCTCCCACGACGAGCATTCGCTTTATCATATCTCCGTTACGTTTTCGTGGTTTCTGTATTTTTCAATAATCCCGGCGATTGCCACGCTCTCGCGGGCCCGCAACTTGTAGGAGCTACGGCGACCGTTCACAATCATCGAGAGCCATTCCTGAACCTCGTAGCGCAGGCCTTCGCCGTCGCAGGCATAGAAGTATTTGCGGTTCTTCGTCTGGTCCTCGTAGCGCACCTCGAAGAAATCCGTCAGCCACCAGGGAGCGGGCACGTAGACGTAGCCCTTCGTGCCGGAGATGACCAGGTTGCCCTCGGTCTTCACACCGATGCCCAGCGTGAACGAGGCTGTGGCGTGGGGGTAATTGATGACGCCCTGGGTGTAGATGTCCACACCGTTCTCCATGCGGCTGTGGAAACTGACGTCGTGCCACTCGGTGCCCAGAATCTTGACGATGGCGAGCAGCGTGAGCGAGGCGTGCTCGGTCATGGCGCCTCCGGCCTGCGAGGCATCCAGCTCGCGGGTGGGCGGCGGAACCATCTTGCTGAGCGAGGCTTTCACGTCGACCACGTCGCCGATGATGCCGCTCTTCACCAGCGTCACGATGTGCCCGAAGGCGGGGAAGAAGGCTGTTTTCGAGGCCTCGAGCAGCACCCGTTCGCGCTCCTCGGCCAGCCGGTACAGTTCCTCGGCCTGGGCCCCGGAGAGCGTGAGCGGAATCTCGCACAGCACGTGCTTGCCGGCCAGTAGGGCTCGCTTGGCATAGTCGTAGTGCGAGAGATGAGGCGAGGCTATGTAGACCAGCTCCACCTCGCGGAGAAACTCGTCGTAATCGGTATAGGCTTTCAGCTTGTGGAGGCGTGCGAAGGAGTCGGCCTGCTCCCGGTCGGGGTTCATCACGGCCGTCACCAGTGCACCGTTCACCACCTGGCTCTCGGGCACAAAGCGATGGGCGATGCGTCCGCTGCCCACGATGCCGATGCGGAAGTTCGTCTGGCTCTCCTGCCGCAGCATGGTGGAGGAGATGCCCTCCGTGCGGGGCAGATAGACCACGCGGCAATACTCGCTGAGATAGTCGAACTTGCCCTCCCAGTCGCTGCCGATGGCAAAGATGTCGATGTCGAACTTCTGTATGTCGTCAATCTTCTGCCCCAAATAGTCCTCAATGATAATCTCGTCGGCGTAACCCGTTGCTTTGACCGCCGCAACACGTTCCAAGACGTTGTTCTTCACGTTGAGTTTTCCGCGCCCGCGGTCGAAGCTGTCGCTCGTCACGCCCACGATGAGATAGTCGCCCAGCTCCTTGGCGCGGCGGAGCAGGTTGATGTGCCCCTGGTGGAGCAGGTCGTACGTGCCGTATGTGATTACTCGTGTCATCTTATTTATTCAGTTTCTGTTCTTATGCGTGCCCGCCGGCCCTTGGCCGCCCGGGGCTTTCTTGGGGTTGGTCAGACAACCCTTGAGGGTGTGATTCAGGTCTCGCACACACGTTCCACTATCCGGGCCCATTCGTCGGCCGTTCCGGGATGGTATGTCATGCGGCAA
>CAMJRQ010000045.1 GCA_946408305.1 uncultured Prevotellaceae bacterium | reverse complement strand
AATCGGGGTGCCGAAAACTGTCGTGAGGAACGATTAGAAACGGTGCACTGCGGTGCGCCGCAATTCAAAATTCAAAATCCGAAAATCAAAAGTGCTTGATTCTCAGTACTTCAAAAATTCGGTTTTTCTCGATGAAACCGGGATTTTCTGCGGAGAAACGTGTTTCGGAGGTCAACGCAACGTGTTGCGATGGCCCGAACAACGTGTTGCGTTGGGCCGAACACTTGACCGTTTCGGTTTGGGTTGAACTTTTTGGCAAAGTAGAACGTGCGATTTGTAAAGATATATCGCACTTTCGGCGTGTATTTCTCGCCTCCGATTTTCTGTTTCTCTCCTTTTTTTATACCTTTGCAGCAACAAAATGTAGAAAGAGATGAAAAAGAGAAGTTTCCTTGTATGCCTGCTCGCCTTAGGCCTGCATCAGACGGCCGGCGCAGCTGGCAAAAACGTGGTGGAACCCCTTCATCAGCCCGTGCGCGAGCTGTTCAGCCTGAGGGACGTCCGAGTGATTGACCCCCAGATGCTTTCGCTCCAGGAGCTCGACCACGAGTATCTGAAAGAGCTCGATGTGGACCGCTTGCTCTCGCTCTTCCGCAAGGAGGCGGGCGTGGACCAGCGGGGCGTGAAGCCCTATCCCTATTGGGAGTCGGAGGACCTCTTCGGCGGCGGGCCGCTGGCGGGTCACATCATGGGTTTCTGGCTCTCGTCGATGTCGATGATGTATGAGACGACGGGCGATGAGTCGATCCGTCCGCTGGTGGAGAAGGCGCTGCAGGGGCTGCGCGAGTGCCAGCAGGCCGACGGCGAGGGCTTCATCGGAGCCCAGCCCGGCGTGAAGGCCCTCTTTGCCGATGTCGTCACGGGCGACTTCACCACCGTGAACGGCACCATCAACATCACCCGCGAGGGTGCGAAGCGCCGCATGTGGGAGCCCGTCTACGTGATGAACAAGACGCTGCTGGGCCTCAACGACGTCTACCGCACCTTCGACATCGAACTGGCTAAGACCATCATGTTGGACCTGGCGCAGTGGTTCGGTCAGCACGTGATGGATCGCCTGGACCACGACCAGATTCAGCGCCTGCTCTACTGCGAGCACGGCAGCATCAACGAATCGTTCATCGACGCTTACGCGCTGACGGGCGACAAGCGCTACCTCGAATGGGCCAAGCGGCTGAACGACGAGGGCATGTGGGTGCCGGCCGCCGAGGGCCGCGACGCGCTGCAGGGCGAACATGCCAACACGCAGATTCCGAAGTTCACGGGCTTCGAGCAGGTCTATAACTACACCGACATCGAGGAATATCGCCGCGCCGCCCGCTTCTTCTGGCAGACGGTGGTGCGCGACCACACGTGGGCCAACGGCGGCAACAGCACGGGCGAGCACTTCTTCCCCATCAACGAGTTTGAGAAGCGGCTGACCAACGCCGGAGGGCCCGAGAGCTGCAACTCGGTGAACATGATGCGACTCACCGAGCGCCTCTATCAGGACGACGGCGAGATGAAATACGTGGATTACTACGAGCGCGTGCTGCTGAACCACATCCTGGCCAACTACGACCCGCTCGAGGGCATGTGTGTCTACTACACCTCCATGCGCCCGGGTGCCTACAAGATTTACTGCTCCAAGTTCGACAGCTTCTGGTGCTGCACGGGCACCGGTCTCCAGGCTCCGGCCAAGCTGGGCCGCATGATCTATGCCCACCATGCCGACTCGCTCTTCGTGAACATGTTCGTGGCCTCCACGCTCCAGTGGCACGAGCAGGGGATGCGCCTCAGCCAGGTCACCCAGTTCCCTCAGCAGAACACCGTGCGGCTCAAGGTGGAGCAGATAGACCATCCGCGCCGCCTCGCCGTGGCCCTGCGCTGCCCGTGGTGGAGCCAGGGAATCGACGTCAAGGTGAACGGGCACAAGGTGAGCGCAGAGCGGAACATGAAGGACGGATACGTGGTGCTCAACCGCAAATGGAGCAAGGGCGACCTCGTGGAGATTGAGCTCCGCCCGCAGCTCAGCGCCGAGGTGGTGAAGGGCGGTTCGCAGTACTATGCCTTCCTCTACGGCCCCGTGCTGCTGGGCACCCGCGTGGCCGACGACAAGCTCACCATGGCCGACTATCGCCAAGCCCGCCGCTTGGTGCCCAACCGCATGGTGCCCATCGAGACGGCGCCCGAGATTATCCCCGACGTGGAAAAGGTCATGAAGAGCATGGAACGCAGCGACAAGGGCCACACCCTCCGCTTCCGCGTTCCGCAGAGCTGCGCCTCGCAAGAGTTCTTCCTCGAGCCCTACAACGGCATCCACTTCAGCCGCTATGCCGTCTATCTGCATCTGAAACAGAAATAAGGGTAACCGCATCAAGCATACAAACCATAGGACGCAGAAACTCATTTCTTCACCTTCATGACGATGAGCCCTACGCTGTGAGGCGGCAGCGTGCAGGACGTGCTTCGCCGCTGAGCGTCCACCTGGAGCTGCTCGGCGGCGAAATACGTATGTGGGCGCACGTCGGCCGAGATGTAACACTCCGAACGTAGGACCTTCCCTCGGAGGGGGAAGGAGAAGGTGCGCTCGCGGTCGTATTCGGCGTTTATGAGCGTCAGCGTCAGCGTGTCGCCGCGCAGAGTGGCCGCTGTGGAGAGGTCGTCGTTCTCTGTCACGGGGCACAGGCGGCCGTCCTGGTGGGCTCGCATCAGGGCGAACATCTGGCCGTTGGCCGTGAGGCGGCTACCTTGTCCGTCGATCAGGATGGCCCCCTCGCCCACGGGCTGGAAGTAGCAGGCCACGGGGATGTCGAGCGCGTTGCTCTCGTTCAGGAAGAAGTGGAGCATGCGGGCCGTGAAGATGCCCTCGGCCACGCACGAGGGGCGGTACCAGGCAAACCACTGGTTCCACTCGTCGAACGAGATGTGGAGCTTCTGGCCCGTGCCGTCGAGGCAGCGGCGCATATTCTGGGCGTGATTGCGTGCGCCGAAGACCGACTTGACGATGGCCTCGTAGGTGGCACGTGTGTCCTCCGGGGTGGAGTAGTGGAGCCCACCGCCGCTGTAGGCCGTGGGGCCAAAGTAGCCGTGGAGCGAGAAGTTCTTCACGTGGTCGCTCATGGCCGAGGCCGACTTGCGAGCCCATTCGTCATGGGGATAGGGTCCCGAGGCGAAGAGATGCAGCTGGGGCGTGACGCGCAGCATGGCTTCGGCGTGGCGGCGGGCATAGTCGGTGTATGCGTCGGGACCGTTCGGGCCCTCCATGTGTCCGTAGCCCATCTCGTTGCCGAGCGACCAGTAACGCACGTTGTAGGGTTCCGGGTGGCCTCGCTCGGCCCGTATCTTGCCGTATTCGGTGTCGGCTGCGCCGTTGCAGTATTCCACCCACTGGGCGCTTTCCTCGGGCGACTGCCAGGCCAGGTTTATCGTCAGCAACGGCTCAGCCCCCACCTCGCGGCAGAGAGCCAGAAAGTCGTCGGTGTTGATTTCGTGATAGTCATATCCGTCGCTGTGAGGCTGCGTCTCAATCTCCCAGAAGGCCTGCAACGGAGCGCGCTCGTCCGACGGCAGGAACCCGTCCTTCCAGCGGTATTCGCCGGCAAAGTTGCCTCCGGGCCAACGAATCAGCCGAGGCCCCATCTGCTTGAGACATTCGACCACATCGCGCCGCATGCCGTGGAAATTGTCGGCCGGCATCATCGAGAGGGCACCGAAGCTCAGCTCGGCCGCCTCGGTGAAGGTGTAGCGGATGGTGGCGTCGGGGTCGGTGGCCGAGGGGGTGAGGTGGAAGGTGTGGGTCACCCATTCCTTGCCCGGCAAAAGCGAGAGCGTGTGGGCGGCATAGACGTGCGAGCCGCTGCGGTCGACAAGCTCCACACGCAGGCTGAGCGGTGCGCTCACCCGCGTCACCGTGCGCAGCTCGTATTTGCGGCCCTCGGCGAGAGCCAACCCTCCCTGCTCCATGCCGGCGGCCTGACCGGGCGCGAGGTTCTGGATGATCTGACAGCTGATTTCGTTCACGCGCCGCATGTTGGGCAAACAGATGTGGCGGGTGTAGGCGTCGGCGTTGCTCTTCATGTAGAGGACTCGCTCGCCGACGGGCGACCATCGGGTGGAGAGGCCTACGTTGGCCATCGACTTGCCTGCGAACTTGCGGTTGCGTAGCATCTGGGCACTGATGCCGCCCATGATGGCCGAGCGCGTGTGCTCCAGGTTATGGCCGAAGATGTAGGGCGAATAGTCCTGCGGATGGGCGAGGTCAATCTGTTGGGCCTGCAGGGGGAGGAAGCTCAGCAACAGGAGGGAAAGGAATAGTTTTCTCATTATTCGGAAACGTGTATTAAGTGAATTATTGTATGTTCGTAAACTTCACGGCGCAGCGGTTGCCTTGGTGGTCGGAGAGGCTGGCCACATACGTGCCGGGCGGAAGGGAAGGCAGCGGAATGCGTTCGTGCACCGATGCGGGATGCCACGAGCGCATAAGCACTTCGGTTCCCGAGAGCGTGGCGATGCAGAGCCTGAGTGGAGCCAGTTCCTCGTTCTTCACCTCCAGTGCGCCCTGGCAATAGAGCAAGCTCAGATGGGCCGAACTGGCACGGAGCGGGAGGATGGCGTTGCCCTCGGCGTCCGGGAGGCAGGGCCGGCTGTAGGAGGTCAGCGCGTTGGGCTTCCCGATGGTGGGGCGTGAGAGGCGGTAGACGTCGGTGCCCCCGTCGGGGAAGCGGCCCACCGTCTCGGTGCCGTTGTGGAGGCAATAGACGAGGGTGTCGGCCCACGACGTGTCGGCAGCCGTCAGGATGACCAGGGCGCTGTCGGCATTCTCCAGCTTGAAGTTGGCATGAAGCTGGCCGAGGCTTTCGCGCCCGTCGCACCATACGATGCGATGGCCCGCAGCCGGCAGGATGGTGCTTACGCCCTCGGAAGCTTGGATGCGGCACTTCTGGGGCCGGCTGGCATCGTCCGTGAGGAACATCCCGGCGAGGTCGATGTCGCGGTCGGTGGTGTTGTAGAGTTCTATCCAGTCGGCCTTCTTGGCATACTCGTTGGCATAGATGCTGTTCGAGGCGCTCACCTCGTTGATGACCACGGGCGGGAAGAGCCTTGTGTCGATGCTCCCGTCGCTCGCGAAGCAGGCTGTCAGAGCAACCGGAGCGCTGCCGTCGGGCAGGGTGAATTCGGCCTCGTGGCTCAGGTAGGCAGGCTCGGCCGCGGGAGTGGACATCGTGAGGCGGCAATCCCAGTAGAGGTCGTCGCGGTTGCCGGCATCGTGCAGTTCCACGGCTATCATGTTGCTGCCGCGGCGGAAAAGGGACGGGCTGAGCTGAACTCTCTCTGAAAGCGGCGTCTTTCCCACCTCGGAGAGGCTCTTCGTGGAGAAGCTGACGCTCCCCTCGGGCATGTTGCAGCGGGCGGCTTCCGTTCCGTTGACATAGACGATTGCCCCGTCGTCGGCCTCCACATCGAGCCAGAAGCAGGCGTCGTCGGCTATCGGGGCACCGATGGTGAAGCGCTGGCGGAAATAGCAGGTGTTGCCGGCCGGAGCGTCGGGCGTGGTGGCAGGGGAATAGTGGCTGCCGCGTGCCAGCGGCGACGGGCCGTGGGCCCACGAGGTGGTGCTGTAGATGAGCTGCCTCCAGTTCTCCCCGTCGAGCGAAGCCTGGTTGTAGTAGTACCACTCCGAGCCCTTCCCGATGAGCGTGTCGTGCTGCATGGCGTCGTCCCCCTGCAGGCGCCATCCTTGGAACGTGTATCCGGCCGGAGCCTGTGCCCGCAGCGTGACGGGCGGGAAGAGTGTTCCGCTGAAGCGGCCGGTGGGCACCGTCTGGCCGTTCACCAACAGGCGGGCACAGCAGATGTTGGCGTCGAGCGTCACCGAGCGCCCTTCGGCATCGGCAAGCATCGCGTTCGGGAAATCCTTCAGCGCCTGGAGCATCGTCTGCCGGCGCTCGTCGCCCAGGGCCTGAATCATCTGGTTGGCCGTGCCCCAGGGCGAGACGTTGGTGTTGTATTCGCCGTCGGGCAGCAGCTGCATGTCGCAGACTCGTTCGGCCAGGTGCGTTATGATGCTGTCGCAGCGGGCGGGCTCGAAGACCGAACCGGCCACCAGGCAGAAGGCATCGACAAACTGGCGGCGGAAATCGGCATTGCGCAGGAGATTGAGGAAGAGAGTAACGACCTCGATTTCCTGCGTGATGTTCTTGACGGGCTCGCCGTAGAGGGTGTTGAACGTGTAGATCTTCTTATTGACGAACTGCTCGAAGGGCGAGTCGGTGCGGAAACTCCAGTCGAGGTCGTAGAGGATGAAGCGGAAGCGTCCTCCCTCGTAGCTGGGGCGGAAGGCCTTGATGTTGTTGTTGGGCCAGTCGGTGCAGCCCACAAAGAAGACCACGGCCATGTAGTTGCAGAACTCGTCGATGTCGAGCAGCTGGCGAATCTCCTCGTAGTTGCGCGAGAGCGAACTCAGCCGCGAGAGGTTCAGCAACCGTTTCCAGGCCACGTTGGTGCCGCACTGCTGTATGTAGCCCGAATCGGCACTCATCTCGAAGAGGTCGATTTCCTCCTCGTCCCACCCGTAGTTGGCATAGACGTGGTGCTTGTTGCTGGGTTCGCGCATGTTGATGACGCCCCGGTAGACACCGTTGATGTAGTGGGCCACGGGCTGGTATTCCTGATAGTCCACGTCGAGCCCGCTCGAGCCCACAATCTGCTGCAGGAAGGGGTCCATGACGCGGCACTCGAAGTCGTTGCCGCCGTTGCGAATCTGCAGCGTCTTGTGTCGCAGATAGGGTTTGGCGGGGAAGAATGGATAGTCCAGCCGGTTGCGGAATTCGCAGGTCTTCGTGGCGTGAATCTTGAAGTTGTAGGGCGCCCAGGCCCGGCTGGCAGCCCCGCATCGCTTCATCTCGGTCTCCTGATTGACCAGGCTGTGGCCCTCGGCGTCGAGGTACTCGAAGTTGCAGGGACGGTCCCAGTCCATGTTCCAGTTGCAGGCCATGCTCTGATGGTTGCCGGGCCGTCCGTTCACACCGCGGACGAAGATGCCCAGCTCGTCGCTGTAGAGGTTGTCGGGGTCGGTGGTCACCGAGATGACGGGCAGGCTGAAATCCTTGTCCCGCAGCAGATAGCTGCGCGTCACCACGGGGCTGGAGAGCCAGCCGGGGCGGAACAGCGCAAAGCGGAACACCCGGTTGCCGCTGATGCGGAAAAGCCCGTCGGTGCTGGTCTGCCCGACGGAGGGCGAAGGCGTGCTGCCGTCGGTGGTGTAGCGCAGGGTGCAGCCCTCGGGAATCTCCACCCTGACGTCCAGCTCGCCCGAGAATATCTGGCTCGGAGCGCTCACCACAGGTGCGTCGAGCCGGGCTTGGCAGAAGGTCATCCCCGCGTTCGAGGTGCCCGGGGTGGGCGTGCTGCTCCAGGCCCACTGCGAGCCTCCGTCCTCCGTCCGGCCATAGCTGGCGCGGGGCACGCAGGGCGGGAAATCGGCCTGGCAGACGAGGGTTCCGTCGGGCTGGCTGAGCATCAGGCTGCCGCCGTCGGCATCCAGCTTGAAGGGCATTTGCGTGGGGGCGTACTTGTCGGAATGGTCGAACCAGAGGAGGGCGAAGCCCCCGGCCGGCACCGTCAGCTCGTGCTTGATGCGTGCCTTCTTGGGCTGGCCGGGGTTGTCGCTGATCCAGAAACCTTGCAGCTGCACGTCTGTCGCGCCGGGGTTGTAGAGCTCCACCCATGCGCCGTAGTTCCAGCTGGGGTCCACGTAGCGGTCGATGTTGGCCACCATGATTTCATTGACGACCAGTCCGCCCTGCGCCTCCTCGCTCGTCTCGCGGGCCTGGCTACACAGCGCCATGAGCGACGCTGCCACGAGCAGTGCCATCCGTCTGAAACGGCACGTTACGTGGGTCGTTACACCGTGGTGTAATCGTTTTACACCGTGATGTAAAAGT